>NZ_JBBEGC010000038.1:0-67476 GCF_037401995.1 Saccharothrix sp. CCNWYY140 | reverse complement strand
GCCGCCCGCCCGCCCGCCTGCCGCCGCCCGCCCGCCTGCCGCCGCCCGCCCGCCTGCCGCCGCCCGCCTGCCGCCACCGGCCTGCCGCCACCCGCCACGGTCGCTGGTCGTGTGGGGCTGGTGGCCGCCGGCGGGAGGCTGCCGCTGAGGCTCGCTGCCGTGGGGTCGCTGGCGGTGGAGGGGGCTGCTGGCGGGTGGGCCTGCTGGCGGGCGGTTGGCGAAGGTGCGAGCTGTCGGCTGCCGTCGGGTGGCTGCCGGTGGTGTTGGGCTGCCTGGGAGCGGCTGCTGGTGTGGGGTTGTTGGCCGGTGGCGGGCGGCTGGTCGCGTGGGCTGGCGGCCGGTGGTCGCGTGGGCTGCCGGCCGGTGGGCGCGTGGGGGTGGCGGGCGGTGGGCGCGGTTGTCGGTCTTGCGCTGCCTTTCCGGTGGTCGCCGGCGGGCTGCTGCTGTGGTGACCGGGTGGCCTTGCCGTCCCGTCCGCCGTTCCTAATCACGGTATCGCGGGAGATCGTGAGAAGTTGCGGATTGTGTATGTCACACGATCGGGTGTAGATGCCGCGAGTGCTGTTTGGGCAGGTCAGCGGCGGAGGTCGCGGCCGATTACGAGGCGTTGGATTTGGTTGGTGCCCTCGAAGATCTGGAGGACCTTGGCTTCCCTCATGTATCGCTCCACCGGGAAGTCCCGGGTGTAGCCGGCGCCGCCTAGGACCTGCACGGCATCCGTTGTGACCTTCATGGCGGTGTCGGTGCAGATCAGTTTGGCGATGGCTGCCTGCCTCGTGAAGGGCAAACCCCGGTCGCGGCGGCGGGCTGCTGCCAGGTACGTGGCGCGGGCCGACTCCACGGCTGCGGCCATGTCTGCCAGGAGGAATTCCAGGCCCTGGAAGTCGATGATTGCCCGGCCGAATTGGGTGCGTTGCTTGGCGTATGCGACCGCTTGATCCAGGGCTGCCTGGGCCAGGCCTACGCCGCATGCGGCGATGCCAAGCCTGCCGGAGTCCAAAGCGGACAGTGCGATCTTCAGGCCGTCGCCCTCGGAGCCGATCAGGCGGTCGGCATCCACCTGTACATCCTCGAAGAGGAGTTGGGCGGTGATCGAGCCGGTTAGGCCCATCTTGCGTTCGGGGGTCGCGGCGGTGAGGCCGGGAGCGTGGCCGGGGGACAGGAAGCACGAGATGCCCTGGCTGCCGGTGTCTGCGGTGCGGGCCATGAGGGTGTAGAAGTCCGCCGCGCCGGCGTGGGTGATCCACGCCTTCGTGCCGTTCACGACGTAGTGGTCGTCCTGCTTGGTGGCGCGTGTGGACAGTGCGCCCGCATCTGAACCCGCGTGCGACTCGGACAAGGCGTACCCGCCCAGCTGCTCGCCGCCGAGCATGTCGGGCAGCCACTTCTCCTTCTGCTCCTCGGTGCCGAAGGTCGCCAGGGCGTAGCTGGACATGATGTGCACGGACAGGCCCACGCCGACCGACATCCACGCCGACGCGACCTCCTCCAGCGCCTGGAGGTACACCTCGTACGGCTGCTCGCCGCCACCGAAGCGCTCCGGGTACGGCAGGCCCAGCAGTCCAGTCTTGCCGAGCAACCTGAACTTGTCCCTGGGGAAGCGCTCGTGCTCCTCCGCCTCGGCCGCGTGCGGCGCCAGCTCGTCCCGGGCGATTTCGCGGACCAGGTCCAGCAGGTCCTCGGCCTCGGTGGTGGGCAGCAGGCGTTCGGCGGGCATCGTCGACCTCCGAGAGACGGGTGAGTACTAGCAACAGTACTGTAGGACGTACGCCAGTACTGTCGCCAGGGAGTGTGACAGAGTTTCACCATGACGTCCTCGATCGTGCGCAGGCCGCTCACGCCCCGGCAGGTCGACCTGCTGAGCAGGCTGGAGCAGCTCGTGTTGGCCGAGGGGTTCGCGCACTTCACGCTGGACGACCTCGCCGCCCGCCTGCACTGCTCCAAGTCCACCCTGTACGCCCTGGCCGCCAGCAAGGAGCAGCTCGCCGTCCGGGTCGTCGGGCGGTACTTCAAGGGTGCTGCCGAGCGCATCGAGCAGCGTGTGGCCGAGATCGGGGACGTGCGGGCGCGGGTCGGGACCTACCTCGCCGGGGCCGCCGAGGAGCTCAGGCGGGCGTCGGCGCAGTTCATCGCCGACGTGTCGGCCTTCGCGCCCACCCGGTCCACCTACGAGCGCAACGCGCGTGCGGCGGCCGAGCGGATCCGGTCGTTCATCCAGGAAGGTGTTCGGGAGGGCGTGTTCCGCGAGGTCCACGCCACGCTGGTCGCGGAGATGGCGGGGCTGCTCATCGAGGGCATCCAGACCGGTGTGCTCACGCGCCGCGCCGGGGTGACCGACGCCGAGGCGTTCACCGCGCTGGGTGAACTGCTGTTGGACGGGCTACGCAGAGAACGGAGCCAGGCGTGATCGTCGTCGCGGGTGAGTCGCTGGTCGACCTCGTTCCGACCCCGGAGGGCCACCTCGCGCCCCGGCTGGGCGGCGGGCCGTACAACGTGGCCGTCGCCGCGGGTCGGCTGGAGGCGCCGGTGAGCTTCCTGTCCCGGATCTCGACCGACCTGTTCGGCGACCGGCTGGTGGAGCGCCTGCACGCCTCGAACGTGCGCACCGACCTGGTCCAGCGCGGACCCGAGCCGACCACCCTGGCCGTCGTGGGCCTGACCGAGGACGGCTCCGCCCGGTACTCCTTCTACGTCGACGGCACCGCCGACCGGCAGGTCACCGACCCCGGCCCGCTGCCCGACGGGGTCCGCGCGGTCTCCTTCGGCACGTTGTCGCTGGTCCTGGAGCCGGGCGCGAGCACCTACGAGCGGGTGCTGTGGCGCGAGTCCGAGCGCGGCGCGCTGACCGTGCTCGACCCGAACATCCGGGCCGGGCTGATCCGCGACCCGCTGGCCTACCGCGACCGCTACGACTCGTGGCTGCCGCACGTCGGCCTGCTCAAGGTGTCCGTCGACGACGCCCGCTGGCTCGCCGAGCTGCCCGACGACGCCCCCGAGGGGGACGTGCTGGAAGTCGCCCGGGACTGGCTCGCGGCGGGTCCCGCGGCCGTCGTGCTCACCCGGGGTGGCGACGGTCTCGCCGTGCTCACCGCCGAGGACGTGATTCGCGTCCCACCGACCCCGGTGACGGTGGTCGACACCATCGGCGCGGGGGACACCGTGCAGGGCGCGCTGCTGGCGTGGCTGCACCACCACGACGCCCTGTCCACCAAGGCGATCCGTGGCCTGGACGGAGGGAAGTGGGCCGACGCGCTGGCCTTCGCGGGCGCGGCGGCGGCCATTACCTGCTCCCGGGCCGGCGCGGAACCGCCATTCAAACGCGAGCTGGAGATGACCTAGCTCTCACCCCTCTTGAGGTGGAGAAACACGGCGAAAGGGCTACGGTGGGGGATGCACGCTAGCCACCGTGCATCCAGGTGTGATGCCGGTCCCACCTCGCAGAATCGGTTCATGCCGCGGCTGTGGAGCGGGTTGTCCGCCGACTAGCGTGGCACAACTGACAGGACCCCAACGGGGTGGTGCTGCGGTGCGGGGACGCCTCACGTCCGCGCGCCCTGACGTGCGAGAACCCGCACGGGGCCACCCCGCCCTAGCGTGAGAGGGACTCTGAATGCCCGACGCGACGACTGCGCCGAACGACACCCGTACCGTCGCGCTGCGCCATCAGGGCGGAGAGCACGAGATGAAGGTAGTACCGGCCACCGAGGGTGCGCCCGGTATCGATCTCGGCAAGCTCCTGGCCACCACCGGCCTGGTCACCCTGGACAGCGGCTTCGTCAACACCGCGTCCTGTTCGTCCGAGATCACCTACATCGACGGTGACGCGGGGATCCTGCGCTACCGCGGCTACCCCATCGAGCAGCTCGCCCAGCGCTCGAACTTCATCGAGGTCAGCTACCTGCTGATCTACGGCGAGCTGCCGACGCAGGCGCAGCTGGACGAGTTCTCGTCCAAGATCAGCAGGCACACCCTGCTCCACGAGGACCTGAAACGGTTCTTCGACGGCTTCCCGCGCGACGCGCACCCGATGCCGGTGCTGTCCTCCGCGGTGTCCGCGCTGTCCACCTTCTACCAGGACAGCCTGAGCCCGTTCGACGCCAACCAGGTCGAGATCTCCACCATCCGGCTGCTGGCGAAGGTCCCGACCATCGCCGCGTACGCCTACAAGAAGTCGGTCGGCCAGCCGTTCCTCTACCCGGACAACTCGCTGGGCCTGGTGGAGAACTTCCTGCGCATGACCTTCGGCTTCCCCGCCGAGCCCTACGACGTGGACCCGGACCTGGTCCGCGCGCTGGACCTGCTGTTCGTGCTGCACGCCGACCACGAGCAGAACTGCTCCACCTCCACCGTGCGCCTGGTGGGCTCGTCGGAGGCCAACCTGTTCGCCTCCATCTCCGCCGGCATCAACGCCCTGTTCGGCCCGCTGCACGGCGGCGCGAACAGCGCGGTGCTGGAGATGCTGGAGAAGATCCGGGCCGAGGGCGGTGACGTCGAGGCCTTCGTGCGCAAGGTGAAGAACAAGGAGGACGGCGTCCGCCTGATGGGCTTCGGCCACCGGGTCTACAAGAACTACGACCCGCGCGCGGCGATCATCAAGAAGACCGCCGACGAGATCCTGGGCAAGCTGGGCGCCGACGACCAGCTGCTGGACATCGCGAAGAAGCTGGAAGAGACCGCGCTCGCGGACGACTACTTCATCGAGCGCAAGCTGTACCCGAACGTGGACTTCTACACCGGCCTGATCTACCGGGCGATGGGCTTCCCGACGAAGTTCTTCACGGTCCTGTTCGCGCTGGGCCGCCTGCCCGGCTGGATCGCGCACTGGCGCGAGATGATCAAGGACCCGGCCACCAAGATCGGCCGCCCGCGCCAGATCTACGTGGGTTCGCCGGAGCGCGCCTACGTGCCCGTGACCGAGCGCTGATCGACCCGACTCCAGGCCCGTGCCCCCGTGGGGCGCGGGCCTTTTGTCTGTCATGCGGGCTGTCCGGTGCGCTTTTAGGGTCGCGGTGTGGATTCCGCGACCGTTGTCTGGTTCCGGCGCGACCTGCGGGTGGCCGACCACCCCGCCCTGCTCGCGGCGGCCGAGCGGGCGTCGCGGGGGCTCGCGCTGTACGTGCTGGACCCGCGGCTGCTGGGGGTGGCGGGCCGGCCCCGGGTGGACTTCCTGTTCCGGTGCCTGCGCACGCTGGACGCGCGGCTCGGCGGGCGGCTCCTGGTGGTGTCCGGCGACCCGGTCGAGGTGGTGCCGGAGGTCGCGGCGGGCGTGGGGGCGCGGTCGGTCCACGTGTCCGGTGATGCCGGGCCGTACGGGCGGGAGCGGGATTCCGGGGTGGCCGAGCGGGTCGAGTTGGTGCGGGTCGGGTCGCCGTACGCCGTGACGCCGGGGCGGGTGGTGAAGGCGGATGGCAGTCCGTACCGGGTGTTCTCGCCGTTCCGGAAGGCTTGGCAGGAGCACGGGTGGCGCAAGCCGGCCGACACGGACGAGTCCACAGTGGACTGGATCGAGCCGGTTGGTGGTGAGCGGCTGCCGAAGGGGGAGCTGCTGCCGGATGTCCTGGAGTTGTGGGAGAAGTTCCGGGACGAGCGGTTGCCGGACTACGCCGAGCACCGGGACCGGCCGGACCTGGACCGCACCAGCCGCATGTCGGCGTTCCTGCGGTGGGGCGTGGTGCACCCGCGCACGTTGCTGGCGGATTTGGGGCGGGACAAGGGTTCCGCCGCGTTCCGGTCCGAGTTGGCGTGGCGGGACTTCTACGCGGACGTCCTGTGGCACCAGCCGGACTCCGCGCGGCGCAACCTCGACCGCCGGTTCGACCGGATGGAACTGGACCACGACCGGGAGCGGTTCGCGGCCTGGTGCGCCGGGCGGACCGGCTACCCGTTCGTGGACGCCGGGATGCGGCAGCTGCTGGCCGAGGGGTGGATGCACAACCGGGTGCGGATGGTCGTGGCGAGCTTCCTGGTCAAGGACCTGCACCTGCCGTGGTGGTGGGGCGCCCGGCACTTCATGAAGCACCTCGTGGACGGCGACCTGGCGTCCAACCAGCACGGGTGGCAGTGGGCGGCGGGCACGGGCACCGACGCCGCGCCCTACTTCCGCGTGTTCAACCCCGTCACGCAGGGGGAGAAGTTCGACCCGGACGGCGACTACGTCCGCCGGTACGTGCCGGAACTGCGGGACGTCCGGGGCCGCGCGGTCCACCAACCCCGCGACCCGATCGTCGACCACGCCCACGAGCGTCAGGTCGCCCTGGCCCGGTACGCGGCCATCAAGGGTTAGCCCCGGGCAGGAACTGCACGCGGACCGTCTCGTCGTAGGGCACCACGACGGTCCGCCGGGCCTGGTCCCACCGCTCGGGCACCAGGAACAGCCGTCCGCCGGCCTCGGTCAGCAGCCGCAGGCCCTGGCAGCGGAACCGGAACGGGTGGCCGGCCTCGGCCGGCAGGGCGAACTGCTGCACGCCCGGGAAGCCCTCCGGCAGGTACAGCGGCTGCTGGAGGTCGAGGACCACGAGTGGGTGGGTGTGCAGTTCGCCGGCCATCTCCTGGGCGCGGCCACGGCCGTACGCGCCGGCGAAGATGTTCGTCGTCCAGAACAGGCCCAGCACCACCAGGCCGGTGAGCGCGGTGAGCACCAGGACCTCCGAAGGCGAGCGTCTGCCCCGCCTGGGCCCCCGGTACGTCCACACGGCATAGGCGACCAGCGGCAGCCCCAACCCCAGGCACACGGCGGTCAGGCCGGGCACCTCGTCCCGGGACACGCTCACGAACAGCACGCCCACCACGGCCCGTCCGAACGCCACCGCGCCCACCACCGCCAGGACCACGGCCAACACCTTCGTGACCCGAGTGAGGCGGCGCTTGTGCAGTGCCTGCACGCCCCGGTGCGCGAACAGGCCCGCCATCAGCACCAGCAGCAGCCCGGCCAGCGGCGGGAAGACCACCTCGGTGCCGAGCAGGAGCAGTTCGGCGGTGGACAGGTCCAGGGCACCAAGATCGACGCCGAAGTGGCGGTACCGGGTCAGGGTCGAGACGTAGCCGAAGTAGAACAGCAGCGCCGTGGCCAGCGTGGTGGGTGCGGCGACGGCCGCGAAGGACTGGACCCGGTCCAGCAGGCCGGGCTGGTCGGCGGGCTTCATCGGGACGTGGACGTCGGCGTGGTCGTGGTGGTGGTCGTCGTCGTGGTGTTCGGCTTGGGGCAGCCGTCTTCGAAGTTGTGCTCCTCCGCCTTGCACGGGTGCCACACGGTCGTCACGGTCTCCTTGTGGCTCCATTCGATGGTCACCGGTTGTGCCGGGGACGGCCTCGCCGCGACCACCCGCGAGTTGTCGCACGGCGCGGCGTTCGTCGTCGAGCAGGACGCACGCAGGGTGAGGGTCACGGTGGTGTCGATGCGCTCGCCGGGCGGTCTCGTCGCCACGATCGGCACCCCGCACCGCGCCCGGTCGAGGGTGTTCGGCGGCGGGAAGGTGAAGCTGCGGCAGTCGCCGATGCCACCGGACCGCTCGCAGAGTCCCTGCGCGTCGAACGACCCGTGCTTGACGGTGGTGTTGGAGAAGTCGACGGCCACCACGGTGATCGGCACGGAGATGCCGCCGTCCCACGCGAAGGTCTTGCAGTCCACGTGGGTGGGTTCGTCGGTGAACAGGTCGAACACCGGCGGGTCGTTGGACCACGGCGTGTCGGGGGTCTGGCCGTCCAGCCGGGCCGTGCCGATGGTGATCGTGAGCGGCCCGCGCCCGGTGGTCGTGGTCGTCTCGGTGGTGGTCTCGGGCGGTGACGGGTCGAGCGTTCTGATGCCCGTGGTGAGCGTCGTCGTGGTGGTGGTGGGTTCGGGTGCGGGCGAACCGTTGCAGGCGGCCAGCAGCAAGGCGCACAGCGCGCCCACGAGCCTGGCAGCGACCATCGCGACCGCCTCCCTCACGGAGGATGCGTCCACCCGTGGGATCGGCTCACCGGCCGCCCGGATTACCTGCTATCACCCGATCGAGGTACCCCTGGTCGGGCTAACGCAGGTCGAGCTACCGCAGCACGTCCCGCAGCCGCACCCGCGCCCCGGTCCGCAGGACCGCGTTCGCGTACACCCGGCCACCCAGCCACGTGATCGCCGCGATCGCCGCCAGCGCCAGCACCACCGCCAGCAGCACCTGCCACGTGGGCGCCACGCCCATCGCCATCCGGCCCGGCATGAGGATCGGCGCGAACGGCGGCAGCACCGACAGGACCGCCACCAGCGCGTCCGACGCGTCCTGGATCATCAGGTTGATGCCGACCACGAACGCGATCACCACCGCCATGCTGATCGGCGTCAGCACCGACTGGAGTTCCTCCTGCCGCGACACCAGCGACGCCGCCGCCGCGAACACCGTGGCGTAGAGGAAGAACCCGAGCAGGTACCACAGGACACCGGTCGCCAGCGCGCCGCCGGCCACGCCGGTCACGTCGATCACGCCGGACACCGACGACAGCACCAGCCCGGTCGTCCCGATCAGCAGCAACTGCGCCAGCCCCACCAGCCCGAGCCCCAGCACCTTGCCCAGCAGCAGCTGCCACGGCCGCAGCGTCGACAGCAGGAGCTCCACCACGCGGCTGGACTTCTCCTCCACCACGCCCTGCGCCACCATCGTCCCGTAGACCAGCAGCGAGTAGTACAGCAGCGCCGCGATCACCAGTCCGATCGCCAGCCGCTGCCCGCGCTGGGCGTCCTCGGGCTCCAGGGCCACGACGTCCACCGCCGCCTGCTCGACGTTGCGCGCCACGGTCGCCGGGTCCAGCCCCGCCTCCGCGAGCTGCGCGTTGAGCACCTGCTGCTTGACGATCAGGTCGATGGAGTTGCGCAGGTCGTCGCCCAGCCGGTCCTTGACCACCACCCGCAGCCGGTCCGGCGCGCCGGTGACCAGCGCGTCCAGCTCGCCCGCCCGCACCCGCGCCTCGGCCGCCGCCACGTCGGCGACGTCCACGGTGACCAGCTCGCGCCCGAACGACCCCGCCGTCACCTTCAACGGCTCGGCCAGCACGGTCGCCTGCCCGCTCAGGCCCACGGTGTCCCGCTCGGACCGGTCGAACAGGACCGTCTGGAGCAGCACGTACCCGGCGAGCACGGCGATGATCACCAGCGTGCCGACGACGAACGAGCGGGTCCGCACCTTGCTCAGGAACTCCCGCCGGGCGACCAGGAACACCGCCCGGTTCGGGGTGAGGGTGGTCATGCCGCGTGCTCCTCGGTGACGACGCTGCGGAACAGCTCGGTCAGCGTCGGCCGCCGCCGGGTGAACTCGCGGACCGGGCCGGTGGCCAGGGCGGCGTGCAGCACGGCCTGGTCGTCGGCGTCCGGACCCAGCTCCAGCGTGGTGCGCGTGCCCTCGACGGCCACGGTCCGCACGCCGGCCAGGCCGTCCGCCCACCCGTCCGCCGCGTCGGGCGCGTCCACGACCAGGTTCACGCTGCCCCCGGACCGCAGGTCCTCGACCGTCCCGCAGGCCACCAGCGACCCGGCGCGCACGATGCCGACCCGGTCGCACAGTCGCTCCACCAGGTCCAGCTGGTGGCTGGAGAACACCACCGGCACGCCCGCGGCGGCCTTCTCGCGCAGCACCTGGCTCATCACGTCCACCGCCACCGGGTCCAGCCCGGAGAACGGCTCGTCGAGCACCAGCACGTCCGGGTCGTGCACCAGCGCCGCCGCCAGCTGCACCCGCTGCTGGTTGCCCAGGCTGAGCTTCTGCACCTCGTCGTCGCGCCGGTCGCGCAGGCCCAGCCGGGCGATCCAGTCCTCGGCCGAGCGGTGCGCGGCGCCGGTGGCCATGCCGTGCAGCTCGGCCAGGTACACCAGCTGGTCGAGCACCTTCATCTTCGGGTAGAGGCCGCGCTCCTCGGGCATGTAGCCGATGCGGCGGCGGGTCTCCAGCGTGACGGGAGCGCCGTTCCAGCGGACCTCGCCGGCGTCGGCGGCCAGCACGCCCAGCGCGATCCGCATGGTCGTCGTCTTGCCGGCGCCGTTGCTGCCGACGAACCCGAACAGCTCGCCGGCGCGCACGTCGAAGGTCATGTCCCGGAGGGCGACGACCGGACCGTAGCGCTTGGAGACCCGGTCGACCTCCAGCACCCCCTGTGCCACGCGTGCCCCTCTCTCTGCGTCCCAGCCGTACACCGTCTCAGCCGTACACCCGCGTGGACAGCGGCTCGAACGGCTCGCGGCTGAACACCGCTTCCACGGGCAGGCCGAACACCTCGCAGATCCGCAGCGCCAGGTCCAGGCCGGGGTAGTGGTCGCCCCGCTCCAGCGCGCCGATGGTCTGGGGGTTGACCCCGACCGCCCGCGCCAGACCCACCCTGGTCATCCCCCGCTCGACCCGCAGCACCCGGATCCGGTTGTGGATCCGCCGTTCGACGTCCCGGCGTGCCGGACTCATGCTACGAAGTGTTGCGAAAACCCAACAGAACGGCAAGTAAACAATTCACACAATAGGCCGAACGGCGGTATCCAAGCCGGGCGGGTACGGAAATCACGATTCGGTGAAACGATACGTTGCCCGGAACCGAATCTGGGAGTTGACCGGTCGAATGTGTCGCGGGCCGCAAACCCGGCGTTCCCTGGAGGGGTGACCTATGGAGCCGATCGAGCCGGACGAGTGGCTCAAGCAGTACGGGCAGAAGATCGAGCAGGCCAAGCGCAACGCCGAGCAGGCCCAGGCCCAGCTCGGTGACGTCGGCGGCAGCGCGACCTCCCCGGACGGCCTCATCACCGTCAGCGTCAACGCCTCGGGCGCGCTGACGAACCTGATCCTGCGGCCCGGCCTGCGCGGCGAGGACCCGGAGCGCATCTCCGGCGCGATCATGACCGCCGTGGCGCAGGCGCAGCGCACCGCCGCGGGCCAGGTCGTGCAGATCATGACCGACTTCGTCGGCGACGGGCCCGCGCTGGACTTCGTGAAGCAGAACATGCCGAACGGCTATTCGGGTGACGAGCCGGAGCCGGCGGAACCGGAATCGGAGCTGGAGCGTCGAGACACCAGGCCCGATGACGAGTACTTCACCAACCCACCCGACGTGATGGCCTGAGCCAGGGGGTAGAGGACCATGTTCGTGTCGTTCCAGGTGAGCCCGGAGGACATCCGGGCGCACGCCGGCACGGTCGACCAGTTCGCGCAGCGGATGCTCGCGGCCACCAAGACCGCCGACCCGTCGCTGTCGACCGAGGCCTTCGGCATCTTCGGTTCGTTCCTGGCCTCCTTCCTGCTCAAGTCGGCGGGTCAGTCGCAGGACATCTTCGGCCAGGCCACCGAGACCATCGCGGACATGTGCCAGGGCCTGCGGGAGGTCGCCGACCTCTACGAGAACGTCGACCTCGACAACGCCTTCGGGTTCAACGGAAAGGCACGCGGATGAGCACGCAGGCCACGACGCAGGGACGGGACCCGTCCCACCTGATCGGCGATGTGCAGGGCACGGTCGCGGCCGTCGAGCGCGGCGACTGGGTGCAGGCGGGGCTGGGCATGGCCAACACCGCCATGAGCATCGTCGGCATGGCGTCCAACCCGCTGTCGGGCTTCCTGTCCGCCGGGTTCAGCTGGGCCATCCAGCACGTGGACTTCCTGCGCGAGCCGTTCGACGCGCTGCTGGGCAACCCGCAGGCGATCCAGAAGATGTCGAGCGACTGGGCGTCCGCGGCCAAGCAGATCGAGGGCATCGTCGCCGACTACCGGCGCACCGCCGTCGAGGAGACCCGCGGCTGGCGCGGCCGGTCGGCGGACGGCTACCGCGAGGCGGCCAAGAAGCACGCCTCCGGCCTGGAGACGCTGAGTAAGGCCGCGCACGGCATCTCCAACGCCGCCAAGGGCGCGGGCGAGCTGGTGGCGCAGGTCCGCAAGACCATCATGGACCTGATCAGCAAGGCCGTGTCGGACATGGTCATGAAGATCATCCAGTGGCTGTCGGTGTCCTGGCTGACCTTCGGCGCGTCCATCGCGGCGGCGATCGCCGACATCATCCAGATGGCCGTGAACTACGCCAAGAAGCTCGCGGACTTCCTCCAGAAGCTCGGCAACTCGCTCAAGAAGCTCATCGACCTGATCAAGCAGGTCGTGCAGATCATCAACACCGCCAAGCAGATCCTCCAGGCGATCACCGCGATGACCCACTCCAACAAGGGTGGCGGCGCGGGCGGCGGCGGTGCGGGCTCCCGGCCGTCGTCGGGTGGCCTGGGTCTGACCGAAGAGCAGCTCAACCACATGGACCGCAACGCCAACGACCGCTACACGTCGGGCAACGGCGGCGGCGGCACCAACACCAGCGGTGTGGGCGCCGGCTCCGGTGGGCCGCAGGTGAGCCGTCCGCCGACGCTGGGCGGCACGCCGACCGGTGGCGAGTGGGGTTCCGGTTCGGGTTCCGGCGGCGGCTACACCCCGCCCGGCGGCACGGTCAGCCGTCCCCCGCAGGTCGGTGGCGGCTCGGCCGGTCGCGGCGGGAGCGGCGGCAGCGGCGGTGGCGCGAGCTCCGGTGGCCACTGGGAGCCGGGCCGGTGGGTCCCGGCGGCGTCGGGCTCGACCCCGCCTCCGACCACGCTGCCCGGCGGCATCCGCGACACCACGTACGCCACCAACACGACCCTGCCCTACGTGCCTTCGGCCAAGCCCTTCTCGACCCCCGACCTGCCCACGTCCGGTGGTAGCGGCGGCGGGGTCGGCGGCGGCGGTGGCGGCGGTATTCCGGGTGGTTTCGGTGGTGGCGGCGGTGGCGGTCTCGGCGCTTCCGGTGGCGGCGGCGCCGGTCAGACCCTCCAGGCCGGTGGCGCGTCCGGCGTCCTCCCGCAGGGCTCGGGCGGTGCGGCCGGCGGCGGCGTGCCGGGTGGCGGCGCGGGTGGTCGGGCCGGCGGCATGGGCGGCGGCATGATGGGCGGCATGATGCCGCCGATGGCGCCCCAGGGCGGCCAGGGCGACGGCAAGGACCACCAGCGCAAGGTCCGGCTGGAAGGCGAGCCGCTGATCGACGAGCCGCCGAAGGCCGCGAAGCCGATCATCGGCGAGTGACCTGACCGGTAGCCGGTCACGCAGGCCGAAAGGGGACCTCCTGGGCGGGAGGTCCCCTTTCGCTATGCGTGCAGGGCGGCGAGTTCTTCCTCGACTTCCCGGCGCACGGCGTCTTCCCGTGCCCTGCGGTCCTCCGGCACCAGTCCGGTGCGGGTGCGGCGGTCCAGCACGTCGTCCGCGTCCAGCGCGCCTTCGTGCCGCACGGCCCAGGCCACTTCGCCGATCTCCGCGACCTTCCCCGCCTCGGTGCCGTAGCGCGCGACCAACTCCGCCGGCCCGGCCGCCAAGCCGGAACCGACCAGTGGCAAGGACTTCGTGCGGCAGGGGACCGTCGTCAGGCCGGTGGCGTCGACGGCGTCCGCCGCCATCCGCCGGTAGGTCGTGAGCTTGCCGCCGACCACGGTGGTCACGCCGTCCGAGGTCAGCACCGCGTGCCGCCGGGACAGGTCCGCGCTCGGCCCGCCCCCGGTGTCCAGCAACGGCCGCAGACCGGCGAACGCGCCCAGCACGTCGTCCCGGGTCAACTTCCGGCGCAGCACCGAGGACGCCATGTCCAGGAGGAAGTCCACATCGGACTCCGGCACCTCGGGGACGTCCGGCACGGGTCCGTCGACCGGTTCGTCGGTCAGGCCCACGTACACGCGCCCGTCCCGCTGCGGCAGCACCAACCCGTAGCGGTTGTGGGTCCCCGGCACCGGCACGGTCAGCGCGGTCTGCGTGATGCCCATCGTGTCCGCCGCGAGGACGAGGTGCGAGCCGCGGGACGGGCGGAGCTTCACGTCCACGAGGTTCCCGGCCCACACGCCGGTCGCGTTCACGACCGCGCGGGCGCGGACGGTGAGGCTCTCGCCGGTCAGGACGTCGACGACCTGCGCGGTCCGGCCGTGCAGGGCGGTGACCCGGGCTCGGGTGATGACGCGTGCGCCAAAGCCGGCGGCGGTCCGGGCGAGCGCCACCACCAACCGGGCGTCGTCGACCAGTTGGCCGTCGTAGGCGAGCAGACCACCGCGCAGGCCGTGCGGGTCGAGGCCGGGGACCAAGGCCAGGGCCTCGGCGGCGGGCACGTGCCGGGGCCGGGGGAGGACGCGGCTCGGCGTGCGGGCCAGGCGGCGGAGGACGTCGCCCGCGCGCAGACCGGCCATGACCACGGGGTCGTTCGCCTTGCCGTGCAACGGGACCAGCTGCGGCAGCGGGCGCACGAGGTGGGGCGCGGTGCGGGTCATGAGGATGCCGCGCTCGACCGCGCTCTCGTAGGCCAGGCCCACCTCCCCCTGCGCCAGGTACCGCAGGCCGCCGTGCACCAACTTGCTGGACCACCGGGACGTCCCGAACGCCAGGTCGTGCGCCTCCACCAGGCACACGTCCAGGCCGCGCGACGCGGCGTCCAGGGCGACCCCGGCCCCGGTCACCCCGCCGCCGACGACCAGCAGGTCGACGGTCCTCTCGGCCACCTCGGCGAGTTCGCGGCGGCGGCGGACGGCGTTCAGCGAGGTGGTCACGACAGCGCCCCGTTCAGGAAGTCGGCGAGCTCGGCCACCAGGGCGTCGAAGTCCAGGTCGGTGGTGGCCGGGCGGACCGACAGCACCATCGACTGGGTGGTCAGCAGCACCAGCCGGGCCTGAGCGTGCGGGTCGCCGGGGCGGATCGAGCCGTCGGCGTGGCCCGCCTCGACCTCGCCCAGCAGGAACGCCTCGACCAGGCGCTGCGTGCTGCCCAGGCGCTGCACCAGGTAGGGCAGCATCAGCTCGGCGTCCAGGTCCAGCACCCGGCGCATCAGCGGGTCGGCGGCCAGCAGGCGGATGCCCGCGATGGCCCTGGCGACCAGCCGTTCCCGCGCGGTCGCGCCGGAGGGTTCCTCGATGCGGGCCAGCAGCGCGGTGAACTCCCTGGTCATCAACGCCCGCACGAGGGTCCGGACGTCCGGGAACCGGCGGTAGAGGGTCATCCGGCTCACGCCGGCGCGCTTGGCGATGTCCGTCAGCGTGGTGCGGCGGACACCGACCTCGACCACGCAGTGGCGGGCCGCGTCGAGGAGTGCGTCATCACTGTGACGTTGGGACGTCATGTGTCACACTGTAGCGGTGACCGAGCGCATCGACCACACCCTCCGGGGCAGGTGGACCCCCTCGACGGCCGAGCTGCCGCCGCACGCACTCAAGCTGCTCCGGCAGCGCACCGGCCTTACCGAGGTCCGCACCCCCGCGCGTCCGCTCGACGTGCCGGAGCCCGCCCTGGACGCCGACGCCCGTGCCGCGCTGGACGCCGTGGTCGGCCCCGGGTTCGTGCGGGTCGACCGCGACTCCCGGCTCGGGCGGGCCGGTGGCCTGTCCTACCTGGACCTGCTGCGGCAGCGCGGCGCCGGCGACCTCGCCGTGCCCGACGCCGTGGTGCTGCCCGCGACCCCCGAGCAGGTGACCGAGGTGCTCGCGGTGTGCGTCGAGCACGACGTGGCCGTGGTGCCGTTCGGCGGCGGCACGTCCGTGGTCGGCGGGGTGGCGGCGATGCGCGGGGACAAGGCGTCCGTGATCGCCCTGGACCTGGTCCGGCTGGACAAGCTGGTCTCGCTGGACCCGGTGTCCCGGATCGCCGTGCTGCAAGCCGGGTTGCCCGCGCCCGAGGCGGACCGGCTGCTCGCGCCGCACGGGTTCACCGTCGGGCACGTGCCGCAGTCCTACGAGCGCGCCACCATCGGCGGGTTCGCCGCGACCCGGTCCGCCGGGCAGGCGTCCTCCGGGTACGGCCGGTTCGAGGACATGGTGGAGGGCGTCCGGGTGGCCACACCGGTCGGCGAGTGGCGGCTGGGCGCCGCGCCCGCGTCGGCGGCCGGGCCGGACCTCAAGCAGCTGGTGATCGGCAGCGAGGGCGCGTTCGGCGTGCTCACCGAGGTCGCCGTGCGGGTCCGGCCGCGACCGGTGGTCGAGCGCTACGAGGGTTTCGTGGTGGACGGCTGGGAGCGCGGCGCGTCGGTCGTGCGGCGGCTCGCGCAGCGCCGGGTGCTCGCCGACGTGACCCGACTGTCCGATGTGGACGAGACCGAGGTGTCGCTGTCGATGGCGGGCGGCTGGAAGACCTCGGCGTTGAAGGGCTACCTGCGGGGACGCGGGGTCAAGGAGCCTTGCCTGCTGATCCTCGGTTGGCACGGGGCGTCCGAAGCGGAGGTCAAGCGCCGTCGACGGGAGACCGTGCGGGGCCTGCGGGCCGTGTCGCTGGGCAAGCTGTTGGGCGAGGCGTGGCGGCACGGCCGGTTCAACGGCCCGCGCCAGCGCGACGCGCTGATGGAGGTCGGCGTGTGCGTCGAGACTCTGGAGACGGCGACGCACTGGTCGCGGATCTCCGCCTTGCGCACGTCGGTTCGTGACGCTTTGCGGGACGCGTTGGGCGAGTGCATCGTGATGTGCCACATCTCGCACGCCTACGAGACCGGCGCGTCGCTGTACTTCACCGTCCTCGCCGCACGCGACGCCGACGACCCGGTCGGACAGTGGCAGGTGGCCAAGGCCGCCGCCGGCGAGGCGATCAGCGGCGTCGGCACGATCAGCCACCACCACGCGGTCGGCACCGACCACGCCCCCTACCTGGAGGCGGAGATCGGGTCGCTGGGCGTGGCGGTGCTGGCGTCCGTCAAGCGGACACTCGACCCCACCGGCGTGCTCAACCCTGGCAAGCTCATCCCGGGCGGGATAGTTTCGGGCGGGTGACCGGTGATCTGCTGATCCGTTCCGTGCGGCCGTGGCCGAACAGCCTTGACGTGCCCGCGGTCGACGTCCTGTGCTCGGGTGGGAAGCTGGCGGCGTTCGGCGCCGGCCTGGCCGCCCCGCCCGGTGTGCCCGAGGTGGACGGCCGCGGCGGCGTGCTGCTGCCCGCCTTCACCGACGCCCACGCCCACCTCGACTCCACCAGGCTGGGCCTGCCGTTCCGCCCGCACAGCGCCGGCGCCGGCCTGGCGGAGTTGATCGACAACGACCGCCGCAACTGGCGTGGCGCCGAGCGGTCGGTGTCCGAACGCGCCACGCACACGCTGGGTCGGACGATCGCCGGCGGCGCGACCGTCGTCCGCAGCCACGCCCAGGTGGACGTCGACTCCGGACTGGAGAAGCTGGAGGGCGTCCTGGCGGCCCGCGAGACCCACGCCGGCCGCGCGCACGTCGAGGTCGTGGCCTTCCCGCAGTGCGGGATCCTGCGGGAGAAGGGCACCGCGGAGCTGCTGGACGCGGCCCTGCGCGCGGGCGCGGACCTGGTCGGCGGCCTGGACCCGGCCGGGTACGACCGCGACCCGGTCAAGCACCTGGACGTGGTGTTCGGGTTGGCCGAGAAGCACCAGCGCGGGGTGGACGTCCACCTGCACGACGCCGGGTCGCTGGGAGCGTTCCAGATCGAGCTGATCTGCGAGCGGGTGGCGGCTCTGGACATGCGCGGCAAGGTGACCGTGAGCCACGCCTTCGCGTTGTCCACTGTGGACGAAGAGCGGCAGCGCGGGCTGATCGAGATGTTGGCCGAGCACGACGTGGCCGTCACCACGGTGGCGCCCGGCGTGCGCGAACCGTTGCCGCTGCGGCAGTTGCGGTGGGCAGGTGTGCGGATCGGCCTTGGTCAGGACGGCATCCGCGACTACTGGTCCCCGTACGGGAACGGCGACATGCTGGACCGGACCTGGCAGCTCGCGTACCGGAGCGGGTTCCGAGCGGATGCCCTGGTGGAGATGTGCGTGGACATCGCCACCAGGGGCGGGGCTTCGGTGGTGGGGCGCACCTTGGGGTTGACCGAAGGTGCGCCGGCGGACGTCGTGGTGGTGCCCGGTGACACGGTGACCGCCGCCGTCATGGACCGTGCGCCTCGCACATTGGTGGTGCACGAGGGCCGGGTCGTCGCGGCGGAGGGCGAGCTGGTCTAGAAGGTGACGAGGGCCTTGCCGAGGTTCTCGCCGCGGAGCATGCCGAGGAAGGCCTCCGGAGCCTTCTCCACCCCGCCCTCGGTGACGGTCTCGTCGTACTTCAGCTCGCCCGACGCGATCCAGCCGCCGACCTCCCGCACGAACTGCTCGCGCAGGTGCTCGTGGTCCGCGACCAGGTACCCGCGCAGCGTCAGGCGCTTGCCGACGGCCAGGAACAGGTTGTCGGGGCCGGGCTTGGGCTCGGCGTCGTTGTAGACCGAGATCGCGCCGCACAGCGCCGCCCGGCCGTTGAGGTTGAACGCGTCCAGGGCCGCTTCGAGGTGGTCGCCGCCGACGTTGTCGAAGTACACGTCGATGCCGTCCGGCGCGGCCTCGGCCAGCTGCTCCCGCACGGGGGCGTTCCGGTAGTTGAAGGCCGCGTCGAAGCCCAGCTGGTTCACCAGGTAGTCGGCCTTGGCGTCGGTGCCGGCGCTGCCGATCACGCGCTTGGCGCCCTTCAGCTTCGCCAGCTGGCCCGCCACCTGGCCGACCGCGCCGGCCGCGCCGGACACGAAGACGACGTCGCCCTCCTTGAAGGCGGCCACCTCCACCAGACCCGCGTACGCGGTCATGCCGGGCATGCCGAGGACGCCCAGGTATGCGCCCAGCGGCGCCTTGGTCGGGTCGACCTTCTTGGCGTGGGCCGCGTCGAGCAGGGCGTATTCGCGCCAGCCCAGTCCGTGCAGGACGGTGTCGCCCACGGCGAAGCCCTCCGCCCCGGACGCCACGACCTCGCCGACCGCGCCGCCGTCGAGCGGCTGGCCGATCTGGAACGGGGGCACGTACGACTTGCGGTCGTTCATCCGGCCGCGCATGTACGGGTCCACGCTCATCACGAGGTTGCGGACCAGGATCTGGCCGTCCCCCGGGGTGGGGACCTCGACCTCGGCCAGGGCGAAGTCGTCGAGGGTCGGGAAGCCCTTCGGGCGGGCGGCGAGGTGGATCTCCCGCGCGGTGTTCGGCACGCTCATGTTCCGTGCAACCACCGCGTCGGCCGCCGGTGTTCCCGTCATTTCAGGGCTGTGACGCTGCGATAGGTGAAACCGAGGCGTTCGTAGACCCTGATAGCCGGGGCGTTGGCCCCGTCCACCATCAGGGCGCACTCGCCGTGCTCCGCCAGGAGTGCGCAGGCCACGTACGCGCAGATCCGGGTGGACAGTCCGCGTCCGCGGTGGTCGGGGTGGGTCGCGACGCCCGCGAGGAAGCCGATGCCGGGCGCCGACCAGGCTTCGGCGGCCACCGCGACCAGGCAGTCGTCGACGTGGATGCCCGCCCACCGGCGTGGTCCGCGTTCGTGCGGCCATACGTAGGAGTGAGGGCTGGCCTTGCGCAGCAGGGACTCCACGTCGTCCCACTCGTCCTCGCGCAGCCAGCGGACGCCGTCGGGCGCGGCGAGCGTGCCGGTGCGTTCCATCCACCCGAAGGTGCCGCGCGCGGGGTACTGGGGGAGTGCGGCGGCCGTCTCCGTGGTGACCATCGGTTCCAGGCCGGGTCGGTGGAGGGTGTCGAGCAGCGTGGCGATGTCGTCGGTGGGGCCGGCGAGCACGAGCCGGTCGTGCCGGTTCAGGGCGGGCGCGTGGACGGCCACCGCGCCGCCGTGCGCCCACGCCGCGCCGCCGCCTCCAGGCAGCAGGCTCTGGGCGGCCCACCGGACGATCGGGTCAGGGTTCGCCGCCGCCACCTCGTCCGGGGTGTGCAAAACACGCATGACCGCATCATCGTCGAGCACTACCCTCGCCCGCATGCAGATCCGGCGGGTGACCTCGTACGACGATGTGATGGCCGCCGCACGACTGTTCGACGACCCGCCGACGGCCGCGGCCACCCGGGCGTTCCTCGCCGATGAACGCCACCACCTGCTCATCGCGTACGTGGACGACGAGCCGGCGGGCTTCGTGTCCGGGGTGGAGACCACCCACCCGGACAAGGGCACCGAGATGTTCCTGTACGAGCTGGGCGTGGACGACGCCTACCAGCGCCGGGGCATCGGCACGGCCCTGGTGGAGGCCTTGCTGGCGTTGGCGAAGGAACGCGGTTGCTACGGCGCGTTCACCGCCACCGAACCCGACAACACCGCCGCCCTGGCGACCTACGCCCGCACCCGGGCCGACGCCGAGGCGACGGTGTCGTTGAGCTGGACGTTCTAGGAACCCTTGCGGAACAGCGTCCGCTTCTGGAGGGCGTCCTCCAGTCGCTGGTGCGCCAGTTCCATCATCCCGTTGTAGTGCTCCTGCGGGCGCGGCGGGACGGCCTCGTCCGGCGCGGGCAGGGGCTTCATGGTCAGCCAGCGCTCGTCCCACAGCAGGTCCAGCGCCGACTCCCACAGCAGGGTCACGCCGACCCGGGTCAGCATCTCCTGCTCCACGGCCTCCGCCATGCGGTCCTGCGAGGCGCTCAACCGCTCCAACGCCTCCCCGACGCGCTGGTGGTCCACGTCCCTCATGCGCTGCACGGAGTCGCCCGCCAGCGCCACGATCTCCTTGTACCGCTCGACCGCGGAGACCGCCTCCACCTCCGGCACGGCGTCCCCACTGCGCTGCGCGGGCACGACAGAGGCGTGGCTGATCATGATTCCTCCCCGGTGTCGAACGGAATGACCACCTGCGGGCGGGAGTGCTCGAACCGGTCGAAGAACAGGCAGCGGTGCGGCCTCGGGGACCACGACATCACCTGCTCCGGACCGAACGAGATCAACTCCTTGCCCTGCACGTCGAACGCGAGCCACGCGCCGATGTCGTCGTACTGGCCCGGCGGCAGGCTGTTCTTCAGCCGCTGCACGCCCCGCCACCACCCGAGCAGGTGGGTGCGGTTCTCCGGGCCGTGCTTGAGCACGGTGCGCAGACTGTCCACTCCGGACGTGCGAGTGGTGGGATCCTTGTTCTCCAGCAAGGCGTGCGCGGCGTCCACCGCGTACACCACCAGGTAGTGGGGCGGCAGCGGCGCGCCGGACTCGCCGGTCACCGACGCCGTCAGGCGGGCCGCGGTGCCGTCCAGCAGCGCCCGGATGCCCTCCAGGCCGAACAGCTCCGCCGAGTGGCCGGCGTTCTGGAGCTGCTTGTAGAGCTTCTCCGCGTACGGCCAGGCGTCCTCGGCCAGGCACGCCAGGCTGAACTGCGCCTCGCCCGGCTCGCGTTGCCGCGCCAGGGACAGCGCCGCGCCGCCGAGCACGCCCGACGCGTCCTCGGGCAGCGAGCCGATGACCGCGATGTTGCGCCCCGGGGTGCGCGGGAACCGCACCTTGGCCGCGCTGCCCGCCACGTCGATGACCTGGCCCAGCAGCACGGTCGGGTTGGCCTCGCCGGTGCGCAGCGACTGGAAGTCCGGCAGCGACTGCAACGCGGGCACCTTGCTGCCGTCGAACAGGATCGGCTCGGGCAGGTCCGGCGGCCGTCGGCGGTGCAGCTCGGCCTGCAAGACGTCGAACGTGCCCTTGCTCGTGGTGTCCGGGATGCGCGCGACCTCGTTGCCCGGCCGGACCCCCGACTCGTGGTTGACCACGGCGTGCCAGCGCGGCAGCTCGACGGCGGCGTCGTTCTGCGGCTCGGCCAGCACGCGGCGGGCCTTGGGCAGCGCGATGCGCACGGTGAACTGCTCGAAGATCGCCGACTTGCCCCAGAACCCCTCGATGCCGGACACGTCCTGGCTGGACAGCACCAGGTGGATGCCCTGCGACCGGCCGCGCCGCGCCACGTCCTCCAGCAGCTGCGTGGCCTGCGCGGTCACGTTGTCGCGCTCACCGAACAGGTACTGGAACTCGTCGATCACGGCCACGATCCGGGGCCACCGGCCGTCCGGGTCCTCCTCGCGCAGCTGCTCCAGCTTGGTGACCTCGTGCCGCTTGGCCGCGTCCGCCCGCCTGCGCATCTCGTCGGCCAGGAACTTCAGCAGCGCCACGCCGAACTCGCGGTCGGTGTTGACGTTCACGCCGACCAGGCGCGCGTGCGGCAGCCACGTCGGGTCCTTGCGGCCCGGCGCGAACTGCGCGAACGACACGCCCTCCTTGAAGTCCAGCAGGTACAGCTCCAGCTCGTCGGGGTGGTAGCGGGCGGCCAGGCTGCCCAGCATCGCGTAGAGGAAGTTCGTCTTGCCCGACCCGCTCGGTCCGCCGATCAGGGCGTGCGGCGAGGTGTCGCCCAGCGCCACGTGCACCGGTTCGCCCTCGTGGTAGCCCACCGGGGCCACGACGCCGGAGGCCGAGCTCTCCTGCCAGAACTGCTCGGGCAGCAGGTCCTGGAAGGTGCTCAGCCGCGTCCGGCGCTCCTCCCGCTTGTCCGCGATGGCCGCGCACGCGCGGGGCACGGCGGTGCGGGAGAACGGCGGGTCCAGCGTCACCACGACGTGCTTGCCGGTCATGGTGCAGGTGGCGGTCTGGTCGGGGTGGATGGTCACGGTCTCGATCGGCGAGTTCACCGTCACAGGGATGTCCACGATGATCAGCTGCACGCCGCACGCCAACCCGTTGCGCGCCACCCGTTGCAGCTGCTGCTGGTGCTCTTCCTTGAGCACCTGGCGGTTGCCGAACAGCACGGCCACCCGCCACGGCTCGGTGCGCCGCCCGCCGACCGACCGCACCGACTGGTGGCCCTCGACCAGCACCCCGGTGTGCACGCGGCGGATGTGGTCGGACAGCTCGTCCAGCAGCTCCTGCGGGCGGGCCGGGTCGTGCACGGTCAGCAGGCCCGCGCGGGTCAGCGGGTACAGGCCGGGCAGCGAGCCGGTGAGCTGGTTGACGTCCCACACGTGGATGTGCACCAGGCCCGGCTGGAAGTGGCTGACCAGGCGCAGCAGCAGGTTCTCCACCAGCGCGTCCGCCGCCTGGCGACTCTCCCAAGTGGACGACACGTGCAGGTGCGAGTGGTCCAGCAGCGGCACGGCCACCGGGAACGCGCGGGGCTCGGGCGCGCCGCGCACCACGCCGGTGCCGATGCGCCACAGCTCGGGCACGCCCTCGCTGCCGTCGGCCGTGCCGGGCGTGCCCAGCCAGCCCTCCGGCGGCCACGACGCGGGACCCGGCGCGACCGCGTTCACCAGGGCGGTCAGCTGGTCCGGGCCACCCTCGGACCACTCGCGGAACGCGGCCACCCGGTCGACCAGCGCCTGCGCGAGCTGCTGCCCCAACCCCTTGTGCCGCTGCACGGCCCGCGCCAGCACCGGGTCGGCCAGCGCCCGGTCGACGCCCTCGCCGCGCAGCATCACCTCGAACATGTCCCGGGCGCGCTCGTCCACCAGCTGCCGCAGCTCGCGCGAGGCGTTGCCCAGCGCGGCGGCCACCGCGTCCCGGAACTCCTCGAAGGCGCCCTCGACCTTCCTGCGCCGCTCGTCGCGCCTGCTCACGTCACAGCTCCACGGCCAGGCGCTGGACCAGGTCCAGGCTGCGGACGATGAGGTCCAGCTCGTCGGCGAAGCGCTCGTGGGCCTTGGCGAACCCGGCGGGCACCAGCGGCTCGGGGTGGTTCGCGCCCGCGTCGGCGAGGATGTCCATCGCCTCGTCCAACGCGCTCTGCGCCTCGCGGACACTGCGATAGGCGTCACGGAGCAGCTCGCAGCTCTGTTCGAGCGCGAGCCGCACCTCGGCGACCGACGTCACGTCACGGCCTTCACGACTCGTCAGAGCCGGGAGTTGATGTTCTCGGCCTGCGCGATGCCGTTGGCCAGGAACTTCTGGAGGTCGGTGACCCCGCTGACGACCTCGGCGAACTGGCTGTTGGCCTGCTCCACGTCGGCCTGGGCGCTGCCCTGGGTGGCGGTGCTCAGCAGCGCCTGGGCGTCCTCGGCCAGGTCGGCCGCCTGTTGCAGGGCCTGGGCGCTCTGCCCGGCCTTGTCGACGGCTTGGGCGATCGCGGCGCGGACCTCTTCGATGCTGGCCATGTCGGTCCCGACCCCTCCCACAACGCTGGAGTTCCTATAGTTGAAAGTAGTACCGAAGGTTTCACGATTCACAAGCAAGATCGGCTGACCGGGTGGCATCGGAAACCCACTCGATCGGATTAGCGTTGTCGATCTCAGTCGGGCGCCGTCCACACGAATGCCGAGGCCGGTGTCGCGGACAGTTCCAACGCCGTGATCCCACTCTCCGGGACGGGCGTCGCTGACCAGCGCGTCACCGCCGACTCACCCGACCACTCCACGGGCGTCCACCCCGTTCGGCCCAACGACGACACCGCGCCCTGTAGCGCGACCGTGGGCGAATCGACACTCGACCCGAGATCGATGTGCACGCTCAGTAGGTGCCCATGTGGAGCCACTCGGGTGATCTTGCCACTTCGCGCGACCCGACTCGCTACCGCCCGCGCTTGCCACTCGGCCCCGGCGGACCGGTCGGCGGCGACGTCGACCCGCAACAGCAGCCGGGTACCCCCGCCGACCGGGGGATCAACATCGGCGACCGGCCGATCTTCCCCGTTTTTCGCGGTTTCGGCCTCGGGCCGGCGCTGCGGGTCCCCGCCCGCCCAAGCCTCGATCAGCAGCCGTTCCGCGCCCGGCACGATGCCGTCCAACTGGGGCTGGTCCTCCAGCACGGTCCACGCCGTGGGCGGCTCGCACGCGACCCGGGGCATCGGGAAGTCGTCCCCGAGCGACCGCACGAACATCCGGACGGCCCGCGCCAGCGCACCCGCGACGTTCTGCGTGGCCCGCTCGCCACTGACCAGCGACACCGTCACCGACCAGCACCCGGGTTCCTCGTCCGAGCAGTCCCCGGCGGCGACGACCCGACCGCCGACCCGCCGCAGCAGCCCGGCACAGGCGGCCCGCGCCTGCTGCTCGTCATCGGCCGCGACCACCACGGTGATCAGCAGCTCCAGGTCTTCGCCCACCATCGCAGCACGAATTGTCCACGAACCCCGCCGATGCCCGCACTCCGCCCGTTCGGTGGCACCGACCGAAGTGCTCTCGGCCCAACTTGACCTGGAGTGTGCTCCAACCGATTTGCTGTACGGCATGACGAACAACCTTCAGGGCAAGGTCGCGTTGGTGACCGGGGCGTCTTCGGGCATCGGCGAGGCGACGGCGGTCGCGCTGGGCAGGGCCGGGGCGTCGGTCGTGCTGGCCGCCAGGCGGGTCGAGCGGCTGGCGGCGGTGGAGGCGCGGTTGGCGGAGGAAGGGGTCAAGGTGTTGACCCTGGAGTTGGACGTGACCGACGAGGCCGCCTGCCGGGCCGCCGTCGAGCGGGCCGTCGAGGTGTTCGGCGGGTTGGACGTGCTGGTCAACAACGCCGGCGTGATGCTGCTGGGCACCGTCCTGGGCGCGGACACCGAGGACTGGCGGCGGATGGTGTCGACAAATCTCCTCGGCGTCATGTACCTCACCCACGCCGCCCTGCCGCACCTGGTCGAGCGGCGCGGCGCGCTCATCCAGATCTCGTCCACCGCCGGCCGGGGCGCGCGCCCGACCGCCGCCGTCTACGCGGCCACCAAGTTCGGTCTCAACGCGTTCAGCGAGGCGCTGCGGCAGGAGGTGGCCGCACAGGGCGTCCGGGTCGTCGTGGTCGAGCCGGGCGTGGTGGAGACCGAGCTGCGCGAGCACATCACCGACCAGAACGCCAAGAACGCGCTGGAGGACCGGATCACCGGCATGCGCCAGCTCCAGGCCGAGGACATCGCCGCCGCCGTGCTCTACGCCCTCACCCAGCCCGAGCACGTGTCCGTCAACGAGATCCTGGTGCGCCCGACCGATCAGCTCTGGTGAACCACCCGCCGGACGACCTCCAGGCCCCGCGCCCGCCGCTCTGTGCCCCGCGAGGCCGCCGTCGGCTTGTCGCGCCGCCTTTCCCGACGATCAGCTTTTCCGATCGGCGGGAAACGCGGCGCGACAAGCCGACTTTGGGGCGGCCGAGCCGCGCGACGGAGTCGCGCCATTAGACACCGAGCACTCGCCGGACGAACGCAACCACGTCGTCCAGCACTTCGTCCCGGTTGGTCTCGTTGAACAGCTCGTGCCGCGCGCCGGGGTAGATGCGCTCCTCGAACAGCAAGCCCCGGACGCGGTCGGTGCCGGTACGGGTGTCGGCCAGCGGCACGAGCTCGTCGGCCTCGCCGTGCAGCCACAGCGTCGGCAGGTGCTCCAGGGTGGGGCCGTAGTTCACCTCGTCCAGCGCGCGTTCCAGCGCCTCCAGCGTGGACCGCTTGAACGGGCCGTGCCAGACCAGGGGGTCGGCGGCGTACTGCTTGCCGACCTCCGGGTCGCGGGACAGCACGTCCGGGTCGATCGGGGTGTCCGGGATCTCCGGCAGGGACAGCAGGTCCAGGCCCTGCCACGTGCCGAGCAGGGGCGCGGACAACACCAGTGCCGCCAACGGGTGCAGCTGCGCGTACCGGGTGGCGACCAGGCCGCCCATCGAGTGTCCGATGAGGACGGTCGGCAGGTCGGTGGCGGCCGAGCTGACCGCCGCGCCGACGTCGGCGACCAGGCCGTCGAAGTCGGTGATCAGCACGGGTTCGCCCTCGGACCTGCCGTGCCCCACGTGGTCGGCGGCGACCACCAGCGCGCCCGCCTCGACGAGTCTGTCGGCCACGTGCCGGTAGCGCCCGCCGTGCTCGCCGTAGCCGTGCACGAGCACGGCGAGCCAGGTGGCGTCGAGGTTCGGCCAGGTGCGGACCGCGAGCTCCCCGGCGTGGCCGGGGACGTTGGACTCGATCACCTAGGCAGCGTAGAACGCGCTGATCTCGATCTTCCCACCGCCGCACACCGGACCCAGGCCCCACGCCACGCTCAGCGGCTGCGTCTCGTCCGGTGGGATGGCGGCGGCGTTGCTCGCCTCCGGCTGGCACGGTCGGTCCACCGGCTCGTCGCCTGCGGGCACGACGTTCCAGTGCAGGTTGGCCGCCGCGCTCGCGCCGGGCGCCAGCGGGACGGGTGACGGGCCGGGGTTCGGGGTGCGCTGGAGGTCGGTCGGCACCGGCTGCCCGTTGGCGTCCTGGAGCTGGAAGCCGCTGTAGCCGTTGAGCGTGCACAGCGCCTGGCCGGTGTTGGTCACGACGAACTTGCCGTACCGGTTGCCCGCGCCCGCGTCCGTCGGCTCGACCTTGCCGCTCAGGGTCGCGGCGGTGCAGCGGCCGGTCGCGGGCGCCGCGGTCGTCGGGGACGTCGGCGGGACGGGGGCGGCGGAACTGGTCGAGGACGGGGCGAGCGGCAGGGTCTGCTGGTCGGCCGCCTGCCGCGGACTGCCGCACGCGGCCAGCGCCACCAGGGCACCGCAGCACACGAGGAGTCGCCTCATGTCCACCTCCTGGTCGTGGTCCTACCAGGAGGACGTACCCCGCCGCCGATCGGTTGGGTGCGGCGGACAGTAATTCACCGGATCGGGCGCATCACGGACGGTTCTCGACCCAGCCGTGGGGCAGCACCGGCATCCCGTCCACGCCGGCGGTCCACAGGTAGGTCCAGCACACGCGCCCGTCGGGCATGGTCACCCGGATGCGGCGGTACTCGTCGCCCTCGTACTCGTCGAGCACGGGCAGCGCGTCCTCGGGCGACTCCAGGCGCACCACGTGACCGGGCACGCCGGGGCCGTCGCCGGGTCGCAGCGCCGGGTAGCCCGCGCCGGTGTCGTGCAGGGAGCCGGGCAGGCGGGCTGGTTCGGGCTCGCCGGTCACGAAGGGCTCGATCAGGTGCCAGGCCCTCATGCCGGGCTGGAGGGTGCCGTACACGAACAGGCGGTCCGGCCAGTCGTCCGGGGTGGGGTCGCCGTGCACCGGGGTGACGTCGAGGCCGTCGCTCTCGGCCGGTCGTCCGCCCATCGTCCACGCCCTCCGCTGGTCCACGTCCGCGCAGCGCACCGGACGCCCGTTGACGAGCAGCGGCATCCGCCGCTTGCCGGCGCCGGTGTAGGCGAGCACGGAGTCCACCACGGCGCCGTCGAACAGGGTGACGCTTCCGGTGTGCACGCGCACCAGCCGGTAGCGCAGGCCGCGCCCCTCGCAGCGGTCGAGGACCCGGAGCTGCTCGGCGGTGGCGAACCACACCGCGTGCTCCTCCTCGACGCCGGGCGCGGCGGCCAGGGTCGCGGGGCGCTGCCCGTCGCGGGCGCGCAGCCCGGCCGCCCACACGGCGGCGAAGCCCTCGCAGCGGGCTCGGAGCACGACCGCCGGGCCGGTCAGTCCGAGTTCTTCACGCAGCCAGGTGACCTTGGCGGGGTTGGCGTTGGACCCGTAGGCCAGCACCGGCATCCGGCCCGCCAGGGGTGGTTCGCCGTGGTCGGCGAGCCACTCGTCGAGGTCCTTGCCGTCCGGTGCCACCCGCCAGCCGGAGTCGGCGCCCGGGTCGGGTGTGACCGGCCAGCCGGCGCCGTCGACGTGCACGAAGCAGTGTCCCGGCCGAGCTCCCGGGTAGGGCTCGGCCGGGTGGGTATCGTCCGTGAAGGGCTGCGTCATGACCCCATTCTGGCAAAGCTCACATGGAATTCACGTCGTGTTGGGTTTTCACCGACCGCAAACACCCGATGTTTCCTCACATTTTGTGCGCCGAACGGGTGCTTTACCGCCGGGGTGGAGCGATTCAGATCGGAGTTCTGAACGTGACCCGTCACACGTTCTCGGCGCGTCGGGCGTCGTAGGCGTCCTGTGCGGCCTTGAGGTGGTGCAGGTTGTCCTCGATCCACGTGAACAGCCCCCTGATCCGTTCCGCGGCTTGAGTACCCAGCGGGGTCAAGGAGTAGTCGACGTGCGGTGGGATCACCGGCCGGACCTCCCGGTGGACCAGACCGTCACGCTCCAGCGCCTGGAGGGTCTGGGCGAGCATCTTCTCGCTCACGCCCGCGACCTCGCGGCGCAGCTCGCTGAACCGTCGCGTCCCGTCCAGCAGCTTGCCCAGCACGAGGCTGCCCCACTGGCCGGTCGCGTGGTTGGCGATGACCCGCGAGGGGCAGTTGCGGTCATACACGTCACCATTGGTCGCCACCGCAACGACTCTACCTGGACGCTTTCCCAATCGTAAGTACCCCACGCAAAGGTTGGTACTTACGAATAGTTAGCGTCGTACTTAGCGTTGCCGGCATGACCACGTTGATCACCGGCGCGACCGGCCACCTCGGCTCCCTCATCGTCAAGCACACCCTCGACCGGCTCCCGGCGGCCGACCTGGCCGTGTCCGTGCGCAACCCCGACAAGGCGGACCTGCCGGTGGAGGTTCGCCTCGGCGACTTCGCCCGGCCGGAGACCCTGGCCACCGCGTTCGCCGGCGTCGACAAGCTGCTCCTCGTCTCTGCCGACGGCCCGGACGAGGTGCGCATCGCGCTGCACCGCAACGCCGTGGCCGCCGCCGTCGAAGCGGGCGTGCGGCACATCCTCTACACGTCGGTCACCGACGCCGACACGTCGCCGCTGAGCCTGGCCAAGGTGCACAAGGCGACCGAGGAGATGATCCGGGCGACCGGCGTGCCGTTCACCTTCCTGCGCAACGGCATGTACCACGAGAACTACACCGGCACCCTCGGCTTCGGTCCCGTGGTGGCGGCGGCCGGCGACGGCGTCATCGCCAGCGCGTCCCGCGAGGACCTGGCCGTGGCGGCGGCGGTCGTGCTGAGCACCGAGGGCCACGAGAACGCCGTCTACGAGCTGACCGGCGCGCGGGCGTGGGGCTTCGCCGAGCTGGCCGACCTGGCCGGCACCACGTACCAGCCGGTCGGCCAGTCCGAGCGCGTGGCGGCCCTGGAGGGCTTCGGGCTGCCCCCGTTCGTGGCGGAGCTGATCACCGACATCGAGGTCAACATCGGCGCCGGCGCGCTGGCCGAGGTGCGGCCGGACCTGGAGAAGCTGATCGGCCGGGCGCCGACCCCGATCGAGGACGCGGTCCGGGCGGCCCTGGCCTAGTCACCCGCCACCAGGAGCGCCGCGTCGATCTCGGCGTGCGCTCCCGGGTTCTCCTCCCACCACTTGGCGTACCCGGGGTTGCGGGGCAGGACCGCCTTGTAGGCGCGGGCCGCGCACGCGAAGACGTCGTGTGCCCGGCCCGCCGCCGGCCCCTCCCGACGGGTGGCGAGCATCAGGTCCACCATCAGGGGCGCGCCCTTCAACGGGCGGATCACGATGCCGTCGCCGCTGCGCGACTGGGGCAGGGCGAAGGACACCGCGCCGTTGGCCACCAGGCCCCGGGCCGTCGAGGCCTCGTTCACGTGGTGGGTCAGCCTCGGCGTGAACCCGGCCTCCGCGCACGCGGTGAAGATCTGGAGCCGGTTGCCGACCAGTTCGTCCGGCGGGCTCACCCAGTCCCGATCGGCCAGCGAGGCCAGGTCCACTTCGTCCGCTTCCGCCAGCGGGTCCCCCTCCGGGAGCGCCACGAACTGCGGTTCGCTGATCAGGCGGCGGATTTCCAGGCCCCGGAGTTCCCGGCGTTCCATGCCCTCGAACCGGTCCAGCACCCCGAGGTGGACCTGCCCGGACACCAGCAACTCCAACAAGTCCGAGCCACCCGGCATGATCTCGGTGCGGACCTCCGAACACGGGATCGTCCGCCGCAATTCCTCCACGAAGTGGCCGAAAAACAGGGTGGGAACACCGCCCGCGATCAGCGGACCCGGCGTGCGGTCACGAGTGCGCTCCTTGGCCAGGCTCACCAGCTGCTCGACCTCGTCCAACACCAGCCGGGCCGTGCCGACGACCTGTTTGCCCAGGTCCGTGGGTACGCTGCCGCCGGGCGTCCGGTCGAACAGCCGACCGCCCACGATCCGCTCGACGGTCCGCAGCTGGGCGCTCATCGCCGGCTGCGTCAGACCGAGCCTGGTCGCGGCCTTGGTCAGGCTGCCTTCTTCGGCGATCGCGCACACCGCACGGAGGTGGCGCAGTTCGAGCTCGGGCATAACGCTCTTCTATCCCCCTTTTGTATGAGCCGCCACCCCTCACGGCCGCCATAGTTGGCGAAGTACCCGTGCAGTGGAGAGGAAGACATGCGTCTCGCCAGCCAGATCTACTAGAAACAAGACGCAACGAAGCTGTGGCCCTCCCGTCCCGACGAGCGACCCGGACCCCGTTTACGCGGGCGGTTGGTCCGGGGGACGCCCGGGACCCGGTGAGCGGCCGAGGGGGTGCGAGGCGGACGTCCCCACCCCGTTGCGGGCCGCCGGTCGTGACTGCGGAGTAGCGACCGGCGGCCTCGCCGCCTTCTGGGTAGCGTCCAGGGCATGTCAGTAGTGGACAGCCCCGTCGGCTGGGTGAACAAGCACATCAAGACCTACATCGAATCCGATGGTCGCAAGGGCCACGAGTGGCGTCCGGGCGTCTACACGCTCCTGCTCACCACGACCGGCCGGAAGTCCGGCCAACCGCGCCGCACGGCCCTGATCTACCAGCCCTACGGCGACTCGTACGTGGTCGTGGCCTCCTACGGCGGTTCACCGGACCACCCGGCCTGGTACAAGAACCTCCTCGCCGACCCGACCGTCCAGGTCCGCGTGGGCGACGACGAGTTCACGGCAACGGCCCGCACGTCCACTGGGGACGAACGGGCCGAGCTGTGGTCGTTGATGAACGAGGTCTGGCCGGACTACGAGTCCTACCAACGCAAGACCGACCGCGAGATCCCGGTCGTGGTGCTGGACCGGACCTAGATCCGCCGGCGTCAGATCCGCACGGCAGCGCCGGTGACCCGGACCCGTCGGTCGCCGGCCCGGACGTCCACGGTCAGTTCGCTGGGACGGCCCATGTCCACGCCCTGGTGGATGGTGATCGTGCGGTCGCCGGTCACCAGGCCCAGGTCGCGCAGGTAGCCGCCGAAGGCCAGGGCCGCCGCGCCGGTGGCCGGGTCCTCCACGACTCCGCCGACCGGGAACGGGTCGCGCGCGTCGAACACGTTCTCCTCGCGCTGGAACACCAGTTGCGCGGTGAGGGCGTCGTGCGCGCGCAGCAGGTCGGCGAGGGCCTCGAAGTCGTAGTCCAGGTCCTTGAGGCGGGTCCGGGTCCCGGCCGCCAGCACCAGGTGCCGTCCGCCGGCGAACGCCCAGTGCGCCGGGAAGCGCGGGTCGAGGTCGTCACGGGACCAGCGCAGGGCCGTGAGCGCGAGGTCGAGGTCGGCTTCGGTGACGGGCTCGGTGGAGGTGGGCACGCTGGTGAGGGTCGCGGTACCGTTCCCGGCCTCGACCTCCACCAGGCCGACCGGGGTGTGGAAGCGCAGCGTGCCGGTGGTGCCGAGGGCGACGGCGGTGGCGACGGTGGCGTGGCCGCAGAACGGCACCTCCACCAGCGGGCTGAAGTAGCGGACGTCGAACTCGTTCGTCTCGGCGCGCGGGAGGACGAAGGCGGTCTCGGAGTAACCGACCTCGGCGGCGATGGCGAGCATCGCGGCGTCGTCGAGCCCGGTAGCGTCGAGGACGACACCCGCGGGGTTGCCGCCGGCCGGGTCGGTGGTGAAGGCGCTGTAGCGGAGCACGTCGGTCATGACACCAGGGTGCGGCACGGCCGCCATCGAAGCCAACGATTCTCTCCGATTCTCCCAATCGGTATTGTCGATGTCATGGACAGCCGTCTCCTCCGCACCCTCCTGGTGCTGGCCCGCACCGGCAGCTTCACCGCCACCGCGGCGGAGCTGCACCTGGTGCAGTCCACGGTGACCAGCCAGGTGAAGGCGCTGGAACGGAACCTGGGCGCCCGCCTGTTCGACCGCCTGCCCAGCGGCGCGCGGCTCACCGAAGCCGGCCGGAGGGCGGTCGAACACGCCCGCGAGGTCCTGGTGGCGGAGCAGCGCTTGCGCGACGCGGTGCGCGGCAGCACCGAGGTCGAGGGGGACGTCCGCATCGGCGCCCCCGAATCGGTCTGCGCCTACCGCCTGCCGCAACGCATAGCGGACGTGGCCCTGCGCTGGCCGGGCATCACCGTCCACATGTCCCCCGTGGGCACCCGAGCCGCCATCGCCGGCGTCCGCAGCGGCGCACTGGACCTGGCCCTGGTCCTGGAGGAGGCGGTCACCGCGCCGGGCCTGAAGGTCAACGCCATCGGGGTGGAACCGATCGAACTGGTCACCGCTCCGGGTGTCCCGGTCGAGGAGCGGTACTTCCTGCTGGAGGAGGGCTGCTCCTACACCGACCGCTTCGTGCGCGACCTGACGGCGACGCCCAACATCACGCGGTTCGGCAGCATCGAGGCCGTGCGGTCGTGCGTGATGGCGGGCTTGGGCTGGTCGGTCCTGCCGCGGGTGGCGGTGGCTGAACAGCTCGACGCGGGCACGTTGCAGCGCGTGCGGGAACTCCCCGACAGCACGTTGTTCCTGGTCACCGACCCCCGCCGCACCCCGTCCGCCGCCGTCCGCACGGTCGCCGACGCTCTCGCCTGAGCCGCCCTGTCCTGAGCCGCCCTGTCCTGAGCCGCCCTGTCCTGAGCCGCTCTGTCGGACCCCGCTGGGACAATGAGCCCCAGGGGGCGCTCGCCCCGGATTGTCGGTCCCCCGTGGGACAATGGACATCGAGGGCCGGAGGCCGCGCCGGACATCGTGCGCCGGAGGCCGCGCCGCGCTCAGCCCAGTCCACGCCAGGAGGACCGGAGGCCGCGCGCTCAGCCCAGCCCGGCCAGCATCCCCTCGCAACTGCGCACCACCACGGTCGCCGCCCGCCGCTGCCCGTTGTCCAGGGTCGGGCTGGCCGCCTGCTCCCGCCACCGCCCCAACGCGTCCAGCACGACGTGCCGCAGCTCCACCTCGCTCGGCTCGTACTCCATGCCCAGCCGCGCCACCAGCGACGTCCCCTCCCCGCCGACCAGCCGCGCCGCCTCGTCGTCCAACCCGGGCAGCTTCAACCGCCCGCCCTGCAACGCCGCCAGCAGCCGCAGCTCGCGGAAGTCGTGCGCGGAAGCCAGGATCCGCTCCACCGCCGCCGCCAGACCGGCCGCACCCGGCCGAGGCTCGTTGCGCAGCACGACATCCAGCCCGAGCAGGGCCGAGCGCGCCTTGAGCACGTCCGCCCGCTCGGTGAAGTACAGCCCGATCGACTCCCGCAGCTCGCCCAGCCCGCTGCGCTGCACCAGCTGCCCGGTCAGCTTGACCTGCGTGTCGAACCCCTGCCGGATCAACGTCGTGGTCAGCCGGACCCCGAAGATCCCGAACCGCTCCACCAGGCCCCGCCGCACCGCCGGGTCCAGCCGCACCGGGAACTCCGCCCCGACGAACCGGTCGGCGGACAGCAGGTAGTCCTCCAACTCCGTGCGCGCCAACGACGCCAGTGCCGCCAGGGCCGCGAACTCCTCCGCCCGCAACGTCCGCGCGGCCACGGCCAACAGCCCGGACACCGCGACCACGTTCTGGCACAACGGCCGGACCTGGGCCTCCCGCCGGTACCGGCGGGCGATCTGCTTGGCCGACGACAGCGCGTCGATGCGCCCGCCGCCGATCTCGTCCGCCCGGGCCAGCACCAGCACGGTGTTCACCGGCGCCGCCCGCGCGACCGGGTGGTCGTGCGCGGTCTGGAGGTAGCGCAGGTCCGTGTTGTGCATGTGCCTGGTCAGGAACAGCACCGCGTCGGCCTCGCCGTACACCTGCTCGACCGGGGCGTCCGCAGGCGTGTCGATCAAGGTCAGGTCCCGCAGCGACCGCGACGGCCACTCCACGGTCACCCGCTCGGCGTCGTGCACGTCGATGAACGCCCGGCCGTCCCGCCGCACCACGGGCACCTCGTGCGCACCGACCGTCGCCCTGGGCGCGGCGCCGTCGCGGTACCAGGTGAACGTGCCGGTGGGCACGAACTCCTCGCCGATCACCGCCGACACCACGGTCGACTTGCCCGTGCGCGGCGCGCCCGCCACCGCCACCCGCACCGGTTCGCTGAACCGGGCCTGGTGGCCGCGCAGCCACGCGACGGCGCGCGGGCTGTCCCGGTACACCGCGAGCGCGTCCTCCAGCAGCGCCCACACCTCGTCGGCGAGCGTCACGCGCTGATCCCCAGCGGTGGCGTGTGCCCGCCCGCCAGCGCCTGCACCCGCTGGTAGAGCTGCACGAGCCGGTCGAGTTCGTGCCGGGCCTCGCGGACCCGGCGGTCGCGCTCGGCGGAGTCGTCCTGCACGGCCCGGCGCGCGCCCCGCGCCGACTCCAGCAGGGTCTCCTGCAACTCCTCGGCCAGCGTGCTGAAGTGGTTGCGCAGGCTGCGCTGGATGTGCCGGGCCGCGTCCCGGAAGTCCTTGCTGAACTTGATGAAGAAGTCGTCCACGTGCCGCTGCGCCGCCACCTTCGCGGCGGCCTGCCTGCGCTTCAACCGCTGCTCGCTCTCGTCCATGATGGACTTCCCGCCGAACAGCGCGCCCGCGCCCAGCGAGATCGCGTTGATCAGCGGCATCCCGGCCAGGCTGGTGACCAGGCCGAACATCAGCACGCCGCCGTAGGAGCCGCGCAGGCCGGTGAACAGCTTCTGCCCGACGGTGAACCGCTCGATGACCGGTTTGTCCATCTTGGACACCCGGTCCAGCACGTCCGCCGGGAAGATCGACTCGGGCAGCAGGTCGTCGCGCCGCACCGGGAAGCTGCGGGCGACCTTCTCCGCGACCCACTCGGCCCGGTCCATCAGCCAGGTGAAGTTCTGCGCGGCGGCCTCGGTGAGGTTGTCCTCCAGCCAGCGCTCGAACTCCTCCCAGCCCAGCGCCGGGTCGGCGGTCTCGAACGTCCGGTCCACCTCGCGCAGGATCTTCCGGGTCCGTTCCCGCAGGTCGTACTCGATGTCGGAGACGAGGTCGGCCATCTCGTCGGACAGCACCGTCTGCCAGCGGGCGGACCGGCGGCGCAGCTCGTCGATGCGGCGCTGGGCCTCGTTGAGCGCGTTGATGGTCTGCTGGGTGCTCTGCGTGCCGTCGTTGGTCAGCTCCTCGCGCACCGGCGCGACCAGCTGCTTGATCGCCCCGGCCGCGGCGACGGCGACCGACCGGCGGGCCAGCACGTCGGCGGCGGCCACGATGTCGCGCTGCACGCACTCCAGCAGCTCGGGGAACCCGGACTCCGCGTTGAGGGCCTTGTCGCCGGTCTTCGCGGCGCGCAGCCGCAGGGCCGCCGACACCGGGATCAGCTTGACCGCCACGCCGGCGCGGGCGAGGTGGGTGCGGTTGCGCTCCAGCACATGCCGCCACTGCGCGGCGATGTCGATCTTGGTGAGCACCACGGTGACGTTCGGGCAGGACGCCATGACCTGGCGCAGCAGCTCCAACTCGGACGCGGTCAGCTCGGCTGTGGCGTCGGACACCATCAGCACGGCGTCGGCCTGGAGGAGCGCGGTGAACGTGCTCGCGGTGTGCGCGGGGCGCAGGTCGCCGACGCCGGGTGTGTCGATGAGCACAAGTCCGGACGTGAGCAGGGCGCGGGGGATGCCGACCTCGGCGCGCAGCAACTCGCCGGTGTGCCCGGCGCTGACCTGGCTGGCCAGCTGGTCCAGCGGCACCGGGATGCGTTCGGTCGGGGTGTTCGCGATGGTTCTGACCAGGGCGGCGTTGGGGGTCTCCGCGTGTTGGACGAACGTCGGCACGGTGGTCGTCACGTCGTCGCCCACCGCGCACACCGGGGCGTTGACCAGCGCGTTCACCAGCTGGCTCTTGCCCTGCTTGGGCTCGCCCAGCACCAGCACCCGCAGCTTCGGGTCCAGGGTGCGGGCGCGCTTCTCGCGGAGTCTCTCGGCCAGGTCCGGCCGGTTGTGGGCGGCGCAGGACCGGATCGTGTCGTCGAGCACGTCGAGCCAGGGCGCGGACATCACCCGGAAGAGTGTGCCGTGTTCACCCGGTGAGGTGAAAGAGAGGGCCGGCCCTGTCCGCTGGACAGAACCGGCCCTCGGGTAGTGGATCAGTCTTCGAGCGACTTAGAAGAGCGCGTCGCTGATGTCGCCGCCGCCCACGACCGGGAGGTCGTTCAGGCCGACGCCCAGCAGCGGCGCGTTGATGGCGCCGACGTGGTTGACGGTGCTGGTCAGGCCCGCGACGCCGACCACGCCGTCGGCGGTGTCCTCGACGGTGTCGACGACGTTGGCCGGGGACACGTCGCCGTGCGCGAGGCCGGTCACACCGTCGACGTTCAGGGCCTTGGTCAGGCCGCCGGCGTCGAGGTTGCCCACGTTGTGGGTCACGTTGCCGGCGACCGTGCCGGCGAAGCCACCGAAGCTGTCGACCACGCCGTGCAGCGTGTCGACGGCGCCGAACGCGGGGCTGGTCAGGCCGTCCACGGCCGGCACCGCACCGGTGACTCCGCCGGCGGTGGCGAGGGCGCCGTCCAGGGAGCCGGTCGCCAGGTCGGTGACCCCACCGGCGGAGGCGAGCGTGCCGTCCAGGGTGCCGGTCACGTCACCCACCGCGGTGAAGTCGCCGGACAGGGACGCGTCGAGCGAGCCCGCCACGTCGCCCACCGGGCCCCAACCGGAAACGCCGCCGAAGACCTCCAGGCCACTGGCGTCGGCGCTCAGCGCGCCCGCCGCCGCCAGGTTCACGTCGGACGTGCCGGACACGCCCGAGAGGGCCACCTGCTGGGCCACGGCCTGCAACTGGCCGACGGCGCCCAGGGCGTCCGTCGCGTCCAGCGGCAGTTCGTTGAGCACCGAGCCGTCGAGAGCGGGCAGGCTCCCGGCGGGCACGTAGTCGAGGACCAGCGGGAGGACTTCCTGCACGTCAAGAGCGCTGATGTCGCTCAGGCCCGCGGCGGCCAGGGCACCCTCGGCGTCGGCCTGGAAGTCGGCCAGCGCGGTCGGGTTGCTCAGCAGGTCGAGGACGAAGTCGTGCAGCGTGTTGGGGCTGGAGCCCATGATCTGTGTCTCCTGGCTAGATAGGTCGCGGGGAGGCGTGGACCGGCAGGGGTAGGTCCCGCCCATGCCGATCAAGGTATTGACCGGGGGATTTCCCGCCATCGGGGATTACTCCCCGTAGATCCCGCAACCACGATGGGGTGGTTCTCGTTCACTCCCTAGGGGGTTAGGGGATGTGCTTGTGACCCCTCGGTAGCCCGTGTACGAACCGACGAGCGCTACCCCGACCAGGTGATCCGAAGGAGGCTCCGCGTTGCCGTACGTCCTCGGGGTCGACGTGGGCACCACCCGCACCGCCGCCGCCCTGTGCCGCCTCGGCGGGGCCGGACGGGCCGAGCCGGAGGTCGTCGGCCTGGGCGGACCGGGCGGTGGTGTGGCGTCGTCCCTCCAGCTCACGGCCGACGGGACGTTCGCCGTCGGCGAGCCGGGCGACCCGCGGTGGACCGCCACCGGCTTCGCCGCGCGGGTCGGTGACGGGGTGCCGGTCGTCCTGGGCGCCGAGCCGTTCGCGGCCGAAGAGCTGACCGCGCTGATGGTCAGCTGGGTCGCCGGGCAGGTCGCCGCCCGCGAGGGCGAGGCGGCGCAACGCATCGTGCTCAGTCACCCGGTCGGGTGGGGTGCACATCACAAACGGCTGATGGACCAGGCCCTGCGGGTCATGGGCCTGGAGAACGTGACCCTGCTCGCGGAACCGCTCGCCGCGGCGGCCGGGCACTCGTTCGCGCGCGGACCGGTCGGCGTGTTCGGCATGGGCAGCCACGCGTTCAGCGCCGCCGTGGTCCGCCCGTTCGAGGTGGTGTCGTGGGCGGAGAGCCCCGACCAGGACACCGGGGTCGACTTCGACGACCTGGTGTTCGGGCACGTGCGCACCGAACTCGGCCGGGCGTTCGGCGAACTGGACCCCCACGACCCGCGCACCCGCGGCCTCTACGGGCGGCTCCGGCGCGACTGCGAGGCCGCCAAGCGCGTGCTCTCCGGCACGTTCGAGACCGTCATCCCCGTGCACCTGCCCTCCGGACGAGTGGACGTGCCGCTCAGTCGGGCGAAGTTCGACGAGCTGATCCGGTCGTCGGTCGAGCAGGCGGTGTCGGTGTTCGAGCGGGTCGTGCGCGGGACCGCGCTGGAGGCCACCGTGCTGGTCGGCGGCAGCACCCGCATCCCGCTGATCTCGTCCCTGCTCCCCGGACGAGTGGTCTTCGAGGCCGCCCCCGAGACCACCGCCGTCAAGGGCGCCGCGCTCGCCGGGCGGCACATGCTGCTCGGCCCCGACGACAACGAACCCCTCGAGACGTCCGTGCTGGTCCGGGACGACGACCCGCTGCTGCGGTTCCCCGTGGGCGACATGGACGTCCCCGACGCCGACTCCACCGCACCGCCGCCGCGCCCCCCGATCGACATCACCCCGCTGGACCTGCCCGAACGGCGCTCCGTGCAGCGCCTCGTGCGGGGGCTCGCGGTGACCGGGGGACGACGCCGTTCCCGTGACGAACAAGACTCAGAGGACGGCCGTTGAGCCTGCGCATGACTACCGAACGACCGGTGCTGGACGCGGACGCCCGCCGAGTGCTGGACGGGATCACCGCCGCGCCCGAGGCGGTGCTGCGGCTCGGCGTCCTGGCCCCCGGCGGCTACGGCAAGACGACCGTGCTGCGGGAGATCGAACGCGCTTACCGGGAAGCCGGGGTCGAGGCCACGATCGTGGACGACGCCCACCTGTTGGGTGACACCGAACTGCTGTCCTTGCGCTCTCTGGTCGAGCAAGGGGACACGCGGATCGTGGTCGCCTACCGGCCTTGGCCCCGGTCGCGCGCCTTGGCGGCGTTGGCGGAGTCGTTGGGGCGCGTTCGGCAGCCTTTGATGCCGCAGGCGTTCACACGCGAACAAGTGCGCGCGGTGCTCCCCGCATCGAGCCGCGCCTTGGTGGACTTCGTGCACCACCAGACAGGCGGTGTGCCGCGTTTTGTGGCGCGGCTGGCCGGTATCAACGCGCCCGAAGTGACCGCTGACGTGGTCGCGTCCTTCCGCGCCGACCTCGACTGGCTGGACACGGACGTCCAGAAGTTCCTGCTCGCCGCCGAAGCCGGCGCGGCGCTGCGGCTGGACCTGCTGAGCGCGTTGCTGGGCAAGGACGTCGACGCGGTCGGCGAGGTCATCGAGGCCGGTCGCGCGACCGGACTGCTCGCGCCGGACGGGACGCTGCTGCCGATCGCACGGGCCGCCGTGGCCGCGCTGAGCCGCACCGACCGGCGGATCGCCGTGCGGCAACGGCTCGCTGAACTGCAACTGCGGTCCGGCGGACCCGTGTTGGACCTGGTCCGACCCCTGCTGGGCACCGGCGTCGGCGGTCCGGCGGTGGAGGCGGCGTTCCAGGCTGCGGCCCGCGAAGCCCTGCCCACCGACCCGGCCCTGTCCGCACGGCTGCTGGCCGCCGTGGGCACGCCGTCGGCCGAAGTCGTGGTGCGGCAGGCGTCGGCGTCGGCGATGGCCGGCGACCTGGACGCGGCGCTGCGCCTGGCCGACCGGGTGATCTCCGGCGGCGACCAGGAACACCGGGGCGCGGCGGCCGAGGTGGCGGCGATCGCGTTGGCGCACCGGGGGCAGTTGGCGCGCAGCACCGAACTGCACCGGTGGTCGCCCAGCGCGACCTCGACCGCGTTCGCCGTGGTGGGGCAGGTGGGCACGGGCCGGCTCCCGACCGGGACGCTGCCGGTGGCACCGCCGACCATGCTGGACGGGGGCGCTTCCCTGATGGCGCAGGGGGTCGTGGAGTCGGTCACCGGCACTTCCACCACCGCACTGTCCACTTTGGTGCGTGCGGCGGCGTTGCTGGAACCCGCCGGGCGGGCCGTGCTGCTGCCCGACACGCCCGCCGCTTTGGCCGCGTTGGTGGCGATGCAGAGCGGTGAGCTGTCGGTGGCGGAGTCCGTGCTGGAGCGCGCGGTGGCCACGTCTCTCGGCGGTGTGCTGATGGACGTGCGGCACCGGTTGCTGCGGGCGTGGATCGCGATGGTGCAGGGGAACCTGGTGCAGGCCAGGGAGACTTTGGTGCTGCTGCGCAAGGTCGGGCGTCCGTTGGAGGCCCGGGACTGGATCTTCGCGGTGGCGCTGGAGATCGGCGTGGCGCGGCGCAACAGCGACCTGGCGGCGTTGAAGCGGACGTGGGACCAGGCTTGTGAGGCCGTGCTGCGGCATCCGGTGGACCTCTACACGTTCCTGCCGCTGGGCGAGTTCGCGGCGGCGGCGGCCCGGTTGAGGGACCAGCACCGCTTGGCACCGCACCTGACGGCGGCGCGGAACCTGTTGCGGCAGTTGGGGGATCCGCCGCTGTGGGCCGTGCCGTTGCACTGGGCGGCGCTGCACGCTGCGATCATCGCGGAGGAGACTTCGGTGGCCGAGGAGCACGCCGCGTCACTGGCGTCGTTCCGGGACCGGAGCCGGTACGGGGCTTTGGTGTCGGCCGCCGCGGAGAGCTGGCTGGACGTGTTGGCGGGCAAGGTGGACCCGGACCAGGTGGAGTCGGCCGCGCGCGGGCTGCACGCCGCCGGGCAGTGGTGGGACGCGGCGAGGTTGGCCGGTCAGGCGGCGATAAGGACGTCCGACCGGCAGGCGATGGTGCGGCTGCTGGACTGCGCGCGGCTGTTGCAGGGCCGTCCGGCGGGCGCGGGTCGCAGGCCTGCCGAGCCGGTGGCCGAGGATGCCGTCTCCGGTGCGGGGGTCGGCGCGGGTGCGGGCGTGGACCAGCTCAGCGACCGCGAGCGCGAGGTCGCCGAGCTGGTGGTCGGTGGGCTGACGTACAAGCAGGTCGGGGACCGGCTGTTCATCTCGGCGAAGACCGTGGAGCACCACATGGCACGCATGCGGCAGCGGTTGGGCTGCACGAGTCGGGCGGAGCTGCTGGACCAGCTCCGCCAGATCCTCGGTTAGCTCCGAGTCTTTCACTCGAAAGTGATCTTGCCATGTTCGAACACATGTTCGAACATGGACTCATGACTCAAACGACCCGCTTCCACCCTCAGCCCTCGACTCCCTCCTCCGCGCCGCCTTTCGCAGTGTCCTTTGTGGACACATGGAGGACGATCAACCCCACACCCGCGATCACGAAGTTCTGGAACGCCGCGGTCAGCCCGTTCCAGTCCTTGGACTGCCACATCAGGAACCACTCGCCGCCGATCACGATGAATCCACCGCCGAACAGCAGCACCTGCATGACCCACCCCACCGACGACAACCGCCGAGCCACCACCGTCCGACCGCGCAACCAGGCCACCAGCCCGGCGAGCAGCACCACGGCGGTGACTGCCTCCCAGGCGATGATCAGCAGGTAGGCGATCGTGACGACGGTTTGGTCGGTGATGGCGCGGTACATGGTGTTCGGCGACTGGAACGTGGTGTCCATCGCGAACACGTGCTCGACGAACGCGCGGTTGGTCCCGTAGTCGGTGACGTTCCCCAACACCACAAGACCCATGTAGACACCGGTGATCGCAACCAGCACGGCGACCGCCGCTTGCGGGCTCCCCACCCGGGCAAGTAGACGCATGCCTGGCAACTTAGTGACAACCGATGCGAGGTCCATGACAAAAAGTGTCGAAACCTACGGCTTAGTGGGCCACCCAACACAACCCACTACGGCCCACCACCTCCCGCCGCGGCGGGACCAGCCCCACCGAGCCCGCCCTGCCGGACGGCCGCACTGGCACCGCCCTGCTGCCGCGCCCGCCCTGCCGGACCGCTGCGCCGCGCCCGTCCCGCCGGAATCGCCGCGGGGGACCGCCCTGCCGAGCCCGCCCTGCCGAGCCCGCCCTGCCGGGGCCGCCCTGCCGAGCCCGCCCTGCCGAGCCCGCCCTGCCGGGGCCGCCCTGCCGGGGCCGCCCTGCCGGGGCCGCCCTGTCGGACCGCTGCGGCATCTGCCCTGCCGGGATCGCCGCCGGGGACCGCCCTGCCGAGCCCACCCTGCCGGGGCCTCGGCACCGGGAACCTGCCTGCCGGAACCGCCGCGCGGGGACCGCCCTGCTAGGGCCGCCCTGCTGGGACCGCCCTGCTGGGACCGCCCTGCTGGGACCGCCCTGCTGGGACCGCCCTGCTGGGACCGCCCTGCCGGGACCGGCGGGCTCGGGTGGCGCGGCCAGTGCCTCGGCCGGCTGAGACCGTCCGGTCGCTGTCGGGCGGCGCGTGGCGAGTGGGGGTGTGGTGCGGGTGTCGGTGGGTCAGGGGCAAGGGGGCTGGTAGTCGAGTTGGGGCAGGTGTTTGCGCCACTGCTCTTCCGGCAGCACTCCCTTGGTCTTGGCGCAGATGCGGTTCACCGAGTCGTCCGGCTCCAGGTTCCACACGCGGACCGTCGTGTCCAGGCTGGTGGAGGCGAGCGCGTTGCCCTGGGGTGAGAAGCGGACGTCGTGGAGGCCGGCGTCGTGGCCCGTCAGGGCTTGGCCTATCGGCTCCGGCCGGTTCCGGTCGCGGACCGACCAGAGTCGGATGGTCCGGTCGTCGCCGCCGGCGGCCAGGGTGGCGCCGTCCGGGCTGAAGGCCACCGACACCACCGCCTCCACGTGGCCCGTCAGCGGGCCGCCGAGCGGCTTGGCCTTCGCGGGGTTCGTCAGGTCCCACAGCCTGATGGTCTTGTCGTCGCTCGCGGTGGCCAGGGTCTTGCCGTCGGGGCTGAGGGCGCCCGCCCTGATGGCGCCGGTGTGGCCGGTCAGCGGTTGGCCCAGGGGCTGGGCGGCGGTGGGGTCGGAGACGTTCCACAGGCGGACGGTGTGGTCGGCGCTGACCGTCACCAGGGTTTGGCCGTCCGGGGTGAAGGCGGCCTCGTGGACGTAGCCGATGTGTCCCACCAGGGGTGCGCTGGCGGGGCGGGGATTCCTCGGGTCGCTGATGTCCCACAGCTGCACCGACTTGTCGTCCGAGCCGGTGACGAGGACCTTGCCGTCCGGTCTGAACGCCACCGGGGCGGTGTAGCGGGTGTCCAGTGCCATCGGGAGGGAAAGGGGGGTGATCGCGCGGGGGTCGGTGAGGTCCCACAGGCGGACCGCTTTGTCGCTGACGGTGGCCAGGGTCGTGCCGTCGCTGCTCAGGGCCATGCTCCACACGCCGGCCTCGTCGGGGGTGGTGGTGGACAGGGCGCTGCGGGGTGCGTCCGGGTCGGTCAGGTCCCAGACGCGGATGGTGCGGTCGCGGCTGCCGGTCACCATGCGCTTGCCGTCGGGGGTGAAGACCGGGCCGACGGTGCGGGACGCGTGGCCGACCAGCACCGTACGGGGCAGTGACCACAGGCGGACGGTGCTGTCCTGGCTGCCGGTTGCGAGGGTGTAGCCGTCGGGGCTGAACGCCACCGCGTACACGATGCCGTTGCGGCCGGTCAGCGGCTGGCCCACGGCCAGCGGGTGCGCGGGGTCGGTGACGTTCCACAGGCGGGCGGTGCCGTCGGCGGAGCCGGACGCCAGGACGCGGCCGTCGCGGTGCCACGCCACCGACCACACCGGGCCGGTGTGGTCGGTCACCGGCCGGCCGAGGGGGGTGGGCGCGGCCGGGTTGGTCACGTCCCACAGCCGGATGGTCTTGTCGTCGCTGCCGGTGGCCAGCGTGCGGCCGTCCGGGGAGAACGCGACCGAGCGGACGATGCCGTCGTAACCGGAGAGGGGGGAGCCGATCGGAGTGGGTGCACCGGGGTTGGAGACGTCCCACAGGACGATGGTGCGGTCGTCGCCGCCGACCGCCAGGACCTTGCCGTCCGGCGAGAACGCGACCGAGCGGACCTGGCCGGTGTGGTGGCCCAGGGGCTCGCCGAGGCGGCGGGGCGCGGCGGGGTCGCTGACGTCCCACAGGCGGGCGGTGTGGTCCTCGTTGGCGGTGACCAGGGTGCGGCTGTCGGGGGAGAACGCGACCAGGTAGACGGTGCCGTTGTCGCCGTCCAGCGGCTGGCCGAGGGCGCGTGGCCGGCTGGTGTCGGTGACGTCCCACAGGCGCACGGTGCCGTCGTCGCTGGCGGTCGCGAGGGTGCGGCCGTCGGGGCTGAACACCGCCGAGCTGACCCAGCTCTTGTGCGCGCGCAGCGGGGTGCCCAGCGGCTTGGGGTTGTCGCGGTCGCGCAGGTCCCACAGGCGGACGGTGTTGTCGTAGGAGGCGGTGGCGAGGGTGTTGCCGTCGCGGGAGAACGACGTCAGGTACACCGCGCCCTGGTGCCCGACCAGCTGGGTGGCCAGCGGCAGGCCCTGGGTGGACAGGACCCGGGTGTAGACCTCGCGGTCCTCGGGGCGCATCCGGTGGGCGACCAGGTCCAGCTGGGCCGACAGCGACGGGTCGGTCTCCAGCAGGCGGTCGGCCTCGGCCACGACCTGGCGGAACACGGCGTCGTCGCGTTGTCGGACCGCGAGGACGGCGGCGGTGATCGCGATGATCGCCAGCACGACGACCACCGACACCGCGCTGCGCCGTCCCCACAGCGCGCGCCTGCGGTACTGGGTGGACACGGCCAGGAAGTCCTGGGCCACCCCGGTCAACCCGCCGGGGCCGGCGGCGTCGGCCCAGTGCCGCGCGGTCTCCAGGCGGGCGCCCCGGTAGAGCAGGGACGCGTCGCGGTCCTGGTGGGCCCAGCTCGCCGCGTCCTCCTCCAGCCGCTGGCGCAGCAGTTGGCCCTCGCGGTCCTGGTCGATCCAGCTGCGCAGCCGGGGCCACGCCTGGAGCAGGGCCTCGTGGGTGATCTCGACCGAGCCCGCGTCCAGGGTGACCAGGCGGGCTCGGGCCAGCACCTCCAGGGCCTCTTCGCCGGCGGCCCGGTTCGGGGCCTGTTCGACCAGTTCGTGGCGGGTGGAGCGGCGGCGGGTGTCCTGGGTGTCCTCGCCGACCCGGACCAGGCGCAGCAGCAGGGGGCGGGCGGCGGCCTGGGCTTCGGGGGCGAGGTCGGCCCACGCCCGTTCGGCGGTCGCCGCGACCGCGCCCTGGATGCCGCCCGCCGCGCGGTAGCCGGAGATGGTGAGCTTGCCCGCGGTCCGGCGTTGCCAGGTCGCCAGCAGGGCGTGTGAGAGCAGCGGCAACGCGCCCGCGTCGTACGCGCCCTGCGACGCCCGGCCGGGCGCGCGCCCGCTGCGGACGCCCAGGTCGCGCAGCATGAGTTCGATCAGGCCGGGTTCCAGCTGGAGGCCGGCGGCCTTCGCGGGCCGCGACACCGCTTCGCGCAGCTCGGCCGAGGTCATCGGGCCCAGCACCATCTGCCGGTCCTGCAACGCGTCGGCCAGTTCGGGGTAGGCCAGGCAGCGGCCGTAGAAGTCGGCCCGCACCCCGAGCACGACCAGCGCGGGCGCGTCGCCGCCGGGGATCGCCGGGGTGCACGCCGCGTGCAGCGCCTGCACGAACAGCTGCACCAGCCCCTCGTCGGGGCACAGCGTGAACGCCTCCTCGAACTGGTCCACCACGACGACCACCCGGTCGCCGCCGTGCGCCGCCGCGTAGCCGGCGAACACGTCCCGGATGCGTCCCGCGAACCGCAGCACGCCCATGACGGACTGGCCGACGAACGGGTCCGTGGGGTGCTCCGGGGCGTCCGGGGACGTCGGGTCCAGGACGTCGTCCAGTTCCGGGATGTGCCGCACGAGTTCTTTCACCGGATCGGCGCCGGGCGTGAGGACGATCGACGGCCATTTCTCCGAACCGGGCACCGCCAATGCGCCCTCGCGAATGGACGGAATGACCCCGGCGCGCACGAGGGAGGATTTCCCGGCGCCGGACGCCCCGACCAACATCACGATTCCGCCGGAATCCACCGCGGCGCCCAGTCGGGAAACCAGTGCGGCGGTGCTGCGTTCGCGTCCGAAAAACCAGGAGGAATCCTCGGGCTGGAACGCGGCGAGTCCGCGATAAGGGCACAGGCCGATTTCATCGGAACTGGGCGGTTCTTCGTCCTCGGGGCTCGCGGCGGGGCTCGCCAGGGCCTCCTCCCACAGCGCCCGCCACGCCTCCAGGTCGTACAGGCCGGGCACCGACGGCTTGGGCCGGACCTTGCGCGCCTCGCCGATGAGCACCTCGAGCACTACCGAGAGTGCCGAGAACCGGGCCGGGACGTTGCGTCCCCGCCGCCAGTCGCTGACCCGCTGCGCGGTGGCCCGGACCGGCCTGCCCCGGTCGTCGGTGCGGCGGGCGCGGCCGACCGACTCGGTCACCCGCTTCAGGGGTGGGTCACCCGCCGCGGCGTAGAGCAGCGCGAAGCGCTCCGCGAAAACAACACGGGGACCCGACCCCTGACCAGAACCAGCCATCCGCGGCGGACCTCCTCCTCGGTTGCGCGAGTTCCGGACCGGAAAACCGGCTGAGAGCGCGTGAACAGGTCGTTTGTGGACCGGTGCGACACCGGGCAGTCCACCCTAACGACTTGCGCTGCCAAGCTGCCCCTGACGTTGTCGCTGACGTCGCCAGGTTGTGCGAAGGGACCGGTCGAAGTGGTTTCGCAGGCAACTAACGCGAGTGGCAGAACGTTCGCCGCTGAGGAGTCCTGGGGGTCTTCTCAGCGGGGTGCACAGAGCCAGCCCGGCCGGTGGAACGGTGCGGCGACCTACCATGCCGACCGGGACTGAGCCGCGGCTGACCGGCCCCGCGCCGGTCACCGACCGTGACCACCGGGGGGCGCCCGGCGAGTCGCTGGTGTGCCCGATCCTCCGGACCGTGCTGGACGCGCACGACCGGGACCGGGCGGAGGTGAACCTGGTCGCCCTGGCCAGGCTCGCGGCTCCACTGCACGCGTGAGGCCGGCAGCCGCACAACGGGGTGCGGCGACCCGGCGCGCGTTGTTGTTCTCCATGTCGTATTTCCGCCAGCCAACGGCCTGGCGTTGACCGATGCTGGTTGGCGTGCACCAAGACGCGGAACGTTGTGTGCGAGCCGTGCAGTCCAAGGACGCGCGGTTCGACGGGTGGTTCTTCACCGCCGTGCTCACCACGCGGATCTATTGCCGTCCGAGTTGTCCGGTGGTGCCGCCGAAGGTCGAGAACATGCGGTTCTACCCGAGTGCGGCGGCGGCGCAACAAGCGGGATTCCGCGCGTGCAAGAGGTGCCGTCCGGACGCGAGCCCCGGTTCACCGCAGTGGAACCACCGCGCCGACGCCGTCGCCAAGGCCATGCGCCTGATCGCCGACGGCGTCGTGGACCGCGAGGGCGTGCCGGGCCTGGCCGCCCGGCTCGGGTACAGCGTCCGGCAGGTCGAGCGGCAGCTGCTCGCCGAACTGGGCGCGGGACCGCTCGCCCTGGCCCGCGCGCAGCGCGCGCAGACCGCCCGCCTGCTGATCGAGACGACCGGGCTGCCGATGGCGGACGTGGCGCTGGCCGCCGGGTTCGCGAGCGTGCGGGCGTTCAACGAGACCGTGCGCGAGGTGTTCGCGATGTCGCCCACCGAACTGCGGATGCGGCGGTCCGCGCCGTCCGCCGCGCCGGGGGTGCTGTCGCTGCGGCTGCCGTTCCGCGCGCCGCTGTGCCCGGACAACCTGTTCGGGCACTTGGCCGCGACCGCTGTGCCGGGCGTGGAGGAGTGGCGGGACGGCGCGTACCGGCGAACCATGCGCACCCCGCACGGCCACGCGGTGGTGTCGCTGCGGCCCGAGCCGGACCACGTGGCGTGCCAGCTCGCGCTCACCGACCTGCGGGACCTGTCGATCGCCATCGCCCGCTGCCGCCGCATGCTGGACCTCGACGCCGACCCGGTCGCCGTCGACGAGCAGCTGGCCGCGGACCCGCTGCTGAAACCGCTGGTGGACAAGGACCCCGGACGCCGGGTGCCGGGGACGGTGGACGCCGCCGAGTTCGCGGTGCGGGCGGTGCTGGGCCAGCAGGTGTCCACCGCCGCCGCGCGCACCCACGCGGCCCGGGTCGTGCTCGCCGCGGGCACGCCGGTCGAGGACCACGGCCTGACCCACCTGTTCCCGACACCCGAGCAGCTCGCCGCGCTGGACCCGGCCGTGCTCGCCATGCCCCAGTCCCGCAAGACGGCGTTCGCCGCTCTGGTGCACGAGTTGGCGTCCGGCGCCCTCGACCTCGGCGTCGGCGCGGACTGGGACAAGGCGCGGGCGGACCTGCTGGCGCTGCCCGGCTTCGGCCCGTGGACCGTCGAGGTCATCGCGATGCGGGGACTCGGCGACCCGGACGCGTTCATCCCGGGCGACCTGGGCGTGCGGCTCGCCGCGCGGACCCTCGGCCTGCCCGACACCCCCGGCGCGCTCACCCGGCGCGCCCGCGCGTGGCGCCCCTGGCGGGCCTACGCCGTCCAACACCTCTGGGCCACCGGTGACCACGCGGTCAACCGGCTGCCCGCGTGAAAGGACCACCCATGACCCACACCACGGTCGACAGCCCCGTCGGCCCGTTGACGCTCGTGGCCACGGACGGCGTGCTGTCCGGGCTCTACATGACCGACCAGCGGTACCGGCCCGAGGACTCCACGTTCGGGCCGGTCGACGCCGGGCCGTTCGGCGACGTGATCGCGCAGCTGGAGGAGTACTTCGCGGGCAGGCGCACGTCGTTCGAGCTGGAGCTGGACCCGCTGGGCACGCCGTTCCAGCGGACCGTGTGGCGGGCGCTGTGCTCGATCCCGTACGGGGAGACGGTGTCCTACGGTGAGCTGGCCGCCCAGCTCGGGCGGCCGACCGCGGCGCGGGCCGTGGGCATGGCCAACGGCCGCAACCCGATCGGGATCATCGTGCCGTGCCACCGGGTGGTCGGGTCCACGGGCGACCTGACCGGCTACGGCGGCGGCATCGACCGCAAGCGTCAGCTGCTGGAGTTCGAGACGGCGACCCTGGCGTCCTCGACCGTCCGCTGAGGGCGGCGCTTGCGCACGACATCCCGTTCCAGCCACCACTCGATGAACAGGAAGGGCAGCACCCAGCCCATCCACGCGGAGATCGCGGAGGTCGCCTGCATCAGGGCGACCTCGCTGCCGCCGAACGCGGTGTCCTTGAACGGCGGCAGGGCGAAGATCATCGCGACCGCCCACAGCCGGTTGGTGATGATGGAGAAGGTGAGGGTGGCGCTGCGCAGCATCCAGCGGCGGTGCTCGGCGAGGCGCTTGCGGCGGGCCATGCGGTAGGCGGTGACGGTGAAGCCGAGCCAGAGCGTGCCCATGAGGACGTTCCCGATGGCGTTGACCGGCCCGAACGGGCTGACGGCACCGATGACCACCGCCAACACCCCACCCGGCAGGACCCCCGCGAACACGTAGGCCCGCCCCGCGTACCGGTGCCACTTCGGGTACCGCTGCCGGAACCACGGCCAGATCTGGAGGACGGCGGTCACGATGGCGACCGACGCGAAGACGACGTGCCCGACGAGGGCCGGGTAGTACCAGGCGTAGCCGGGGTCGGGCACGCGGGACTGGGCGCGGTCGCCGGTGAGGTAGGGCGGCAGCGAGAACGCGACGAAGAGCAGGACCAGGAACCCGAGCGGCACCACCCACGGCCGCCGCCAGAGCTTCTTCTTCCCCTGTGTGTGCACCATGCCCCGAACTCTGACCGCCCCCGCTGACGAGCCACGCACCGATCGCTGACGAGCTCCGCCACCCCGGCATGCCCGCCCACGCCCACCCCGCCCACGCCCACCCCGCCCGTGCCTCCGCCGCCCGGCCCCGTGCCCTCCGCCCGCCCGCCAGCCGCCGACAAATCCGTTTGTCTTGACAACTCGACTTGTCGGTGCGAGAGTTCTCCCATGCTCGAAGTGGCGGTGATCGAGGACCCGGCTACGGCCGAGGTGACGTTGGACCCCGTGCGGCTCCGACTCCTTGCCGAACTGGTCGAACCCGGCTCGGCGACGACCCTGGCGGCCAAGGTGGGACTGCCCCGGCAGAAGGTCAACTACCACCTGCGCACGCTCGAACAGCACGGCCTGGTCGAGCTGGCCGAGGAGCGGCGCAAGGGGAACATGACCGAGCGGGTCATGCGGGCCACGGCCGCGTCCTACGTGATCTCGCCGGTCGCGCTGGCCGCCGTGCAGCCCGATCCCGAGCGGTCGCCGGACCGGTTGTCCGCCCGGTGGCTCCTCGCGGTGGCCGCGCGGTTGGTCAGGGACGTCGGGAACCTGCTCACCGGCGCGGCGAAGGCGGGCAAGAAGGTGGCCACGTTCGCCATCGACGGCGAGGTCCGGTTCGCCACCGCGCAGGACCGCTCGGCCTTCGCCGAAGAGCTCGCGACCGCCGTCGCCGGCCTGGTCGCCAAGTACCACGACGAGACGGCCGAGGGCGGGCGTCCGCACCGCCTCGTCGTCGCCGTCCACCCCAGCATCCCCAAGGAGTCCTGATGGGCCACGCGTTCGAGGAGACCAACGAGGTCGAGCTGGCCGGTGTCACGCCGGACCAGGTCTGGGACGCCATCGCGACCGGGCCGGGCATCGACTCGTGGTTCATGGGCCACAACGAGGTCGACCCCGGCGCGACGATCCGCGGCGCGTTCGGCGGCTACGAGCCGGCGCACCCGATCAGCGCGTGGGAGCCCGGCAAGCACCTCGCCTACGGCGGCGAGCCCGCGCCCGACGGCCGCAAGCTCGCCTACGAGTTCCTCATCGAGGGCCGCGACCACGGCAGCACCGTGCTGCGCATGGTGGTCAGCGGCTTCCTGCCCGGCGACGACTGGCAGGACGAGTTCGAGGCGATGACCGCGGGTGGCGCGATGTTCTGGCGCACCCTGGTCGAGTACCTCACGCACTTCGCGGGCCGGATCGCCCGGCCGGTCACGGTCTTCGGCCCGGAGGTCCGGGACTGGCCCGCGCTCTGGACCCGCCTGCACGCCGAGATCGGCGGGGCGGAGCCCGGCGACGAGGTGGACGTGGACGGCACGCGGGGTGTCGTCTACTACGCCAACGCCCAGACCATCGGCATCCGCACGCCGGATGCGATCTACCGCTTCTTCCGGGGCATCACCGGACACCTGATCGCCATGCACCACGTCTTCGCCGCCGACGGCCGCGACGAGCGCACGTGGTCCACCTGGATGGGAACCCTGTCATGACCACCCTCACCGAGGCCCGGCACACCACCAAGGCCCACGACACCACCAAGCTCCTGCTCGGCTGCGGCGCGATCGCCGGACCGCTCTACCTCGTCACCGGCTTCGCGCAGGCGTTCACCCGCGAGGGCTTCGACCTGACCAAGCACCCCTTCAGCTTCCTGTCCCTCGGCGAGGGCGGCTGGGTTCAGATCGCCAACTTCGTCCTCAGTGGACTGTTGTTCCTGGCGATGGCCATCGGCACCAGGAGGGCGCTGAAGGGACAACGCGCCGGCACGTGGGGTCCGATCCTGCTCGGCATCTTCGCGCTCGGCATGATCGGCGGCGGCGTGTTCGTGGCCGACCCGGCGTTCGGGTTCCCGGCGGGCGCACCGGCCGGACAGCCGGAAACGCTGTCCTGGCACGGGATCCTGCACGGGGTGGCGTTCTTCGCCGCCTTCCCCGCGCTGATCGTCTCCTGCTTCGTGTTCGCCCGTCGCTTCACCGGCACGTGGTCGCGGCTGTGCGTGGCGGCCGGTGTGGTGTCGCTCGCGCCCATCGCGTTCATGGGTACCGACTACGCGACCGTCGTGCTCTACGTCGTCGCCGTCGTCAGCTGGTTGTGGGTGTCCGCGGTCGCCGTCAAGCTCCGCGCCGAAATCTGAGGGAGAGAAGGAAGATGGGTCACGTCACGTCCCAGGACGGCACGCGCATCGCCTACAGCAAGACCGGTTCCGGCCCGGCGCTGATCATCGTGGACGGAGCCCTGTGCCACCGCGCGTTCGGCCCGGCCGAGCAGCTCGCGCAGGCCCTGGCGCCGCACTTCACCGTCTACACCTACGACCGGCGCGGCCGGGGCGAGAGCGGGAACACCGCGCCCTACGACGTGGCCCGCGAGGTCGAGGACATCGCCGCGCTGATCGACGAAGCCGGTGGTCGGGCGCACCTGTTCGGCATGTCGTCCGGCGGCACGCTGGTGGCCGAGGCCGTGCACCGGGGCGTCCCGGTGGACAAGTACGCCATCTACGAGTCCCCGATGGTCGTGGACGGCACGCACGCCCCGATGCCCGCCGACTTCCCGGTCAAGGTCAAGCAGGCCGTGGACGAGGACCGGCGCGGCGACGCGGTGAAGCTGTTCATGGACTACGTGGGCACGCCGGGCATCGTCACGGCGATCATGCGGATCACGCCGCCGTGGAAGAAGCTCAAGGCCGTCGCGCACACCCTGCCGCACGACCTCCGCGTGGTCGGCGACTTGCAGAACGGCGAGCGCCCGGCGGCCGACCGGTGGTCCGGCGCGAAGGCGCCCGGCCTGGTGATCGCGGGCGGGAAGAGCCCGGAGTACATGCGCAACGCCCAGGCGGTGCTGGCCGAAACCCTGCCGGACGCGGAGTTGAAGGTGCTCGCCGGGCAGACGCACATGGTCAAGGCGAAGGTCACCGCTCCCGTGCTGGTGGACTTCTTCAACTGAACACCGAGATCCGCGTCCGGTGGTGGCGGGGCGACACGGCTTCGTCCACCACCGCGACCGCGAGATCCCGGTAGGACAAGGGACTCCCGGGCGCTTCCCCACCTCCGGTGCGGTAGCGCCCGGTGCGCGTGCCGTCGTCGCGCAGGACGGCCCGCACCGGTTCACCGAGCTGCGTGCCGCCCTGCCGCGCGGGACGGCTTCGCGCGGCGCACCGACCGCGGTGGGAATCCGCCTCACGTGGAATACGCGCTGACCCCGTTGGGCCGCAGCCTGCTCACTCTGGTCGACGCGGTCCGGGTGTGGGCGGAGCGGCACCTCGGCGAAGTCCTGGCGCACAGGGACAGCGCCGTGCCACGGCGTGGCACGGCGCTGTGAGCCCCCTCGGCGGAACCGCTACGACTTGCGCGCGACCGCGCCCGCGATGCAGTACGACACCGCGTCCAGCTCCTTGAGGCGCGGGCCGTCCGGCCACCAGTCGGCGCAGATCACCAGGCCCGGGTCCACCAGTTCCAGGCCGTTGAACATGCCCAGCAGCTCGTTGTGGGTGGCGAACTTGCCCGAGCCCATCGGCGAGTGGAGGAAGGTCTCCTCCATGCGCCGGGCGATCGCCGAGTGCTCCTCGGTGCCCGGGTCGAGGAAGTGGCTGATCGCCACGTACGAACCGGTCGGCAGGGCCTCGATGTACTCGGCCATGATCTCGGCCGGCGTGGGCGACTCGCCGTTGTAGTGGTGCAGCGTGCCCAGCTGGAACAGCGCCAGCGGCTGGTCGAAGTCGATGTGGCGGCGCACGACCTCGTCGTTGAGGATCTCCTGCGGCTTGAAGATGTCCGCCGCGGAGAAGTGGGTCTGGTCGTTCTCCTCCAGCAGCGCGCGGCCGTGGGCCAGCACCACCGGGTCGTTGTCGACGTAGACGACCCGCGAGTCGGGTTGGATGCGTTGCGCCACCTGGTGCGTGTTCTCGGCGGTCGGCAGGCCGGAGCCGCAGTCGAGGAACTGCGTGACACCGGTTTGGCTCGCGATGAACCTGGTCACCCGGATGAGGAAACCCCGGTTGTCCACGGCGAGCGTCTTGGCCTCGGGCGCTACCCGCTCGACCCGGCGCAACACTTCCCGGTCGATCTCGTAGTTGTCCTTGCCGTCGAGGAAGGCGTCGTAGACCCTGGCGATGCTGGCCTTGCTCGTGTCGATGTAGGTGGGGATGGCGGTGTCCGAAGACGTGCCCGGCATTGGTGACCTCGCATGAGTGATTCAAGGGGGCGGCGGTTGTGCACCGCGTCACAGTCCACTGAGCGTAAGGATATGGGCCCAATGCGTGAGTGAGCGGTGTACGGCGGATGGTGGAAGATCGTGGGTGTACGTTCGGTGACGATGCGATTTCCGCCCTCTCGACCGCAACCGCTGTTCGGGTGGAGGGGGTTCGCACGAGTGAGCGCGGTCGGGAGGACCAGGTATGCGCACCGGTGACTCCGAGAACCCGGCGACCGAGCGGGAGAGCGGTCCCACCGCCCTGCGGATCGTGCTTGGTTCCCAGCTCCGGAGGCTGCGCGAGGCCGCCGAGATCACGCGGGCGGACGCCGGCTACGCGATCCGCGGCTCGGAGTCGAAGATCAGCCGGATGGAGCTGGGCCGGGTCGGCCTGAAGGAGCGCGACGTCGCCGACCTGCTGACCATGTACGGCATGACCGACGTGGACGCGCGGGACAAGTTCCTCGCGATGGTCCGCCGGTCCAACGAGCCCGGCTGGTGGCACCGGTACAACGACCTCATGCCGGACTGGTTCCAGGACTACGTGGGCCTGGAGGAGGCGGCGACCCGCATCCTGACCTACGAGACGCACTACGTCCCGGGTCTGCTCCAGACCGAGGACTACGCGATGGCGATCGCCAGCAACGGCCGTCCGGACCTGGCCGGGCCCGAGGTCCGGCGGCGCGTGGCGTTGCGCATGCAGCGGCAGAAGATCATGTTCCGGCCGAGTGCCCCGCGGCTGTGGGCGGTGATCGACGAATCGGTGCTGCACCGCCCCATCGGCGGGCGGGATGTCCTGCTCGCCCAGATCGAGCACTTGCTCTCCGTGACCAAGGATTCGTCCATCACCCTCCAGATCGTTCCCTTCGCGCTGAGCGGCTACGCAGCGGAAGGACCGTTCACGATGCTCCGCTTCGGTGAGCCCGATCTGCCGGACATCGTGTACCTGGAACACCTGTCCGGTGCCCTCTACCTGGACAAACTCGAAGAGCTGGAGATCTACAGCCGTCGTTTCGACCGCCTGACGGTCGACGCGGAGACCCCGGATCGAAGCCGACAGATGCTCATGAAGTTCCGAGCGGCGCTGTAGCGACTCGTCCGACCGGGCGAGATTCGCCCTCTGCATCTGCACGTGCATTTACCCGTGCTTCACGCAGTGCTACCGTCCGTGCACAGTCAAATGCACGTGCAGATGCACTCCGTCGTCGTTGGGTAGGTGATGTCGATGGCCGGCAAGGCTCACAACGGCATGTCCGCTGCGGCTTTGCGGGACGTGACCTGGCGGAAGAGCGCCCGCAGTGGCCAGTACGGCAACTGCGTCGAAGTAGCGGTGTTGGACGGCGGCGACGTCGCGGTCCGCAACTCCCGGTTCCCGGACGGTCCCGCGCTGGTCTACACCAGGGCGGAGATGGCGGCCTTCGTGGCCGGTGCCAGGGACGGGGAGTTCGATGACCTCGTCGACTGACGCCCGCACCACGCTCCAACTGCGTCAGCTGATCGCGCGCGGTTTCCAGTTCCTCCACCCGCGCGACGCGAGGGGGGAACTGGCCGCCGTCGTCGGGGTTCGTGCGCACGACGCCGTCATCGACGTCGTCCGGCTGCACACCGAGGACGACGCGGTGGCCATGAGGATGCCCGCGGATGAGGTGAACGTCCTGGCACCGTCCCGGTTCTCCTGGCGCAGGCGCGGTCCGGCGTCGAGCGTGCTCGAAGAGCTGCTCGAACTGCCCGACGACCGGATCGCCTGACACTGGCTCCCCGTTCGCGCCGAACGGGACAGGGGCGGCACGTCGCCCCTCCTCGACGAACCTGACCTGGAGACGCAGCGGGAACCGGCTCCGCGCCCTTGTCGGTTCCGTGACGCTCGAAGCGGAACTCCGTGTTCGTCACGCCGGCGCGGAGGTCGGCGCCCACTCGGCCTCCGCGCCAGCCTTTACTACTCCTCAGACATACCCCGCAGGACGACCTCCAGGCCACGCTGGAACCCGTCGTCCACCGACCGCGCGGCCCGCGCGGTCTCGGCCAGCAGCGGGAACTCCGCGTTCGCCGCCATCGCGGCGGTCCCGGTCCCGGTCAGCGGCCCCAGGTGCTCCAACTGCACCGCGCCGATGAGGTAGCTCAGCAGGGCGCGCAACGCGACCACCCGGCGCGCGCCGGTGAAACCATTGGCCGCCAACACTTCCAGCACCGACTCCGACCAGCGCCCGAGCGCGGGCGAGCGGTGGCGGTGGGTCATCGTCAGCACGATCGCGTGGGGGTGGGCGGCGACCGCGTCCCGCACCCGCCGCACCAGCACGGCGATCTGCTCCCGCCACGGCGCTTCCGGCGGCTGCGTGTCCACTGTGGACAGGATGAGGTCGACGACGAGCGCTTCCAGCTCGGTCTTCTCCCGCACGTACCGGTAGAGCGACATCGTGCCCATGCCCAGTTCCGTCGCGACCGCGCGCATGGACAGGGCGGGCAGGCCGTCGCGGTCCACCACGGCGAGCGCGGCGGCGGCGAGGGCTTCCGGGGTCAGGGACTTGGGTCGTGGCATGGCGCTTGACAGCGTACGACATACGCTCATAACGTCGTAGGCGTACACCGCACGCTTAACGAGGGGAGTCGTCGTGCTCACGACGCACGAGTGGACAGCCGTCATGGGGCAACCGGTGCGGGTGCCCGACCCCGACCGGTTGGTGCACCTCCAGTTCCGCCGGTTCGCCGGCTGCCCGGTGTGCAACCTCCACCTGAGGTCGATCGTCACCCGCCACGACGAGATCGCGGCCCGGGGCATCACCGAGGTGGTCGTCTTCCACTCGACCGCCGAGGAACTCCGGCCGCACGTGGAGGACTTCCCGTTCGCCGTGATCGCCGACCCGGACAAGCGGCTGTACGTGGAATTCGGTGTCGAGGCAAAACCGCGGGCACTGCTCGACCCGCGCGCATGGGGTGCGATCGTGCGGGGAATTGCTCGGGACTTGGGTCCGTTGTTGCGCGGACGACGTCCATTGCCCACCCCGTCCGGTGGGCGGTTGGGATTGCCCGCCGATTTCCTGATCGCGCCGGACGGCCGGATCGTGGCGGAGAAGCGCGGTGTGCACGCTTACGACCAATGGACCGTGGACGAATTGTTGGCCGCCGCCGCATAGCGCGCGGTCCGAGGTTGTCCACAGGTTTGTCCACAGCTGTGGATCGGTCGAACACGTGTTCGAGCAGCGGCCCGAGGTGGGGTGACACCTCGGGCCGGTGTGCTGTCAGGCGCTCACGCTCAGGCTGTAGCCCGCGAAGCCGGACTGGCAGTGGTAGGAGCCCCACACGCCGCCCGTCGTGCCGTTGTCACCCGCGGAAGTGCAGGTCGCGAGCGTGCTGAACGTGTTGAGGTACACGTTGCTGAACGACGCGCCGGTGGCGTCCACCGACAGGCTGTAGCCGGCGAACCCGCTGCGGCACCCGTAGCCGGAGAACACCCCGCCGGCCACGCCGTTGTCCCCCGTGGTCGTGCAGTGCGCGTTCGAACCCGTGTACAGGTAGACCGAGCTCTGCGGGGTGGCCTGCGCGGACCCTGCGGTGAGGGCCAGCGTGGCTGCGGCGCCGGCGGCGGCCGTGGTGAGAACGCGCGTGAACTTGTTCATGTCGATGTCTCCACAATGTCGGATTCGACTACCCCCGGTGCCATGTGCCGGCACCGGAACCGACATTAACAGCGTGTTACCGGGAAATCTCTCGGCATTTTTCCCGAGTGTGAACAGCCTCCTTCGGGCGTCCGGCCACCGGCGGGTAACCGCGCTGGTCGGCGCGGTTACCCGATCGATCCGGTGAGCTGGGACACGATGTCGTGGAACCGCATTTGAGCGGGTGCCGTCGGAGTACCCGGAAATGGCGTTCGACGGCATGTCTTGATCTTGTCGCAGTACCCGTCGCGGGACGGGCCTACAACCACACCCGGAACCGGGCGTTGTACGTGGTCGGAGCCGCCGGCGCGACGATGTTGTGCGTGCGCGTCCCGCCGTCGGACCAGCTGTGCCAGCGGTAGTTCATGCGCAGCTCACCGAGGATTTGCGGGCTGGGCGCGCTGACCGAGTTCACCGAGCCGACGATCACCGTGCGGGTGAACGGGGCCCGCTGCGTGGTGCTGCCCACCGTGAGCTGCGCGCCCGACGGGGTGGAGGTGAAGGTCAGCACCACCGTGCGCGGGTCCAGGCGGACCTTGGTGGCGCCGGTCCGGCCGCCCGAGTCGGTCGCGGTCAAGGTCAGCTCCAGGTAGGACGGGTACTCGTGGTCCGGCGCGGTGAACGAGCCGCCGAACCCCGTCGACTCCTGCACCACGTGCTCGTGGCACGTCCCGCCGGTCGCGCAGTGCTGGAGGCTCAGCTTCCAGCGCAGGCTCCCGCCGCCGAGCGTGCCGTCCTGCGGATCGGCGGCCCGGCCGGTGAAGGTCACCGCGTCGCCGACCGCCCACCGCAGCGACGACGTCGGCGAGTCGATCACCGGGACCGGGTCCTGCCCGCTCACGGTGACGGTGACCGACGTCGTGGCGTACGCGCCGCGGGAGTCGGTGACCTTGAGGCCGACCACGGTGGTGCCGCTGTAGATCCGGGTCGAGGTGGCGGAGATGGCGTCGTCGTAGGCGTTGTCGCCGTCGAGGTCCCACGCGTAGGTCAGCGGGTCGCCGTCCGGGTCGCTGGACGACCGGCCGTCGAGCTGCACCGACAGCGGCGCGGGACCCGAGGACGGGGTCGCCTTCGCCACGGCGGTCGGCGCGCGGTTGCCGCCGGTCGGGTAGCCGACCCGGCGCAGCTGGCCCGCGCCGAGCGAGACGTAGAACAGGTCGCCGCCCGGACCGGTGAGCAGCTGCACCGGCAGGTCCACCCCGGTCACGAAGGGCACGACCTTGGCCGGGTCCGGCACGCCGTTCGTCGTCTTCATCGCCCACACGCAGCCCCGCGCGCTGTCGGCGAAGAACAACGCCCCGTCGTACTCGGCGGGGTAGTTCCCGCTGCCCGCGAAGGCGATGCCGCCGACGGAGGACCCGCCGGTCGGGCACGGGTCGGTCGGGACGACCTTCGCCGAGTGGTGGTAGGCGTAGAACGGCGCGGTCTGGCCGGTGGTGTAGAGCGATTCGCACATCGCCAGGTCGGAGCTGTCGTACCCCGGCTGCCGCCCGAAGCCCTCGAAGCACGGCCAGCCGAAGTTCTCCACCACGGCGTCGTCGGGGTCGAGGATCCGGTTGACCTCCTCCCAGTCGCCCCAGCCGACGTCGCCGACCCACAGCTCCTCGGTGCCGGGCCGGAAGGCGAAGCGGAACTGGTTGCGCAGGCCGTACGCGATGATCCGGCGGGCGTTCGGGTCCGCGTGGGCGGCCAGCGGGTTGCCGGGCAGGGCCGCGCCGGTGTCCGAGTCGACGCGGACGACGGCCCCGCTGAGCGTCACCGGTTCGCCGGCCGGTCGGCGCGGGGACTGCGCGCGCAGCGCGCCACCGCGGGCGGTGGGGGAGGTCAGGTCGGTGCCGGCCGCGCCGGGCGGGTCGGCGCACGGGTTGCCGACCTGGCCGTGGTCGGCGAAGTGGAAGCTGGCCCCGTCCCCGCCGCCGACGTAGAGCGCGCCGTCGGGGCCGAAGGCCACCGTGCCGATCGAGTGGCTCGGGTACTGCTGGCACCAGTCGGTGACCAGCGGTTTCTCCTCGACCGACACGCCTGCCGAGCCCATCGCCAGGCGCGAGACGCGACCGGTGACGACGCAGCCGCGGTCGGTCGCGCCGGGCGGGTTCGGGCAGGTGTCGCCCCAGCGCGGGGCGGTGCCGCCGGGTTCGGCGTCACGGGTGTAGGCGACGTAGACGTACGGGCGGGTCGGGTAACCGGGGTCGACGGCGAGGCCGAGCAGGCCCCGGTCCCAGAAGTCGTGGGTCTGCGGGCGGAGGTCCGCGAACACGGTGGGGGACGGGTCGGCGAGCGAGTCGAAGACCTTGACCAGGCCGCTCTTCTCGGCGACGAACACGGTCCCGTCGGGGGCGAACGCTGCGGCGGTCGGGTCGGTGAGGCCCCCGATCGCGAGGGTGTCGGTGAAGCCGTCGGGGACGGCGGCGGCGCGGGCGGGCGGGGTGAGGGCGACCAGGCAGGCGGCACCGGTGGCGAGGACGAGCGCGGCGGCGGTGCGTCTGAGTCGGAGTGGGTGCATCAGTGGACCCCTTCGTAACTCGACTGAGTGGGCTCGAAAGGGTCACACGTCGGATGATCGACCACTTGGAGTTCAGCGGGTGTCGCCCGTTCACCCGGTCGGTCACACCGTTCGGAGCAGTTCAGTGGTGCTCAGAGTTGGATCGTGGTGACACTGGACCTGGAGATTGGTCTGGACCTTCGTCCCCGCCCTGCGACCGGGGCCGCGAGTCCACCCCTGCGAGAGGACTGGCACATGCGCGGCACGACCGTGTTACCCGGAACGCCCTGCGAGGTCCGGAACGGCGGCGAACTGCCCATGCACCGGCTGGAGGTGCCGGTGCTCAACGCGCTGCCCTTCGCCATCGGCACCTTCGACGCCATCGGACCGATGGCCCGCGCGGACTTCCCGCACCGCCACACCTTCCACGAGATCGTCTACGTCACCGGCGGCACCGGCACGCACGTCGTCGACCTGGCCCGGTGGGAACTGCGCCCGCCCCACCTGTGCGTGATCGCGCCCGGCCAGGTGCACCACTGGGACGCCGAGGACCTGACCGGCTACGTCGTGCTGTTCACCGACGACTTCCTGCTCGACCACCCCGGCGACCGCGAACTGCTGCGCCGGCTGTCCGAACGGCCCTGGCTCACCCTCGACGGCCCCACCCACGCCCGGCTCGGCCGGCTCGTCGCCGAACTGGACGAGGAGTACCGGGCCGGCGCGCGCGGCGTCGAGTCCGTGCTGCGGGCGTTGCTGCACGTCCTGGTGGTGCGCGCGGCGCGGCTGCCGCAGACCGCCTCCGCCGTGCCACCCGCCCGGCCCGGCGCGGTAGCCGAGGAGTTCGCCCGCCTCGCGGCCCGACCCGACCTCGGCCTGTGGTCGGTGAGCGCCTACGCCGAGCGGATCGGCGTCACCCCCGGCTACCTCACCGAGGCGGTCAAGGCCGCCACCGGCCGCACACCCTCGCAACTGGTGCGCGAAGCCCGCGCCGGCGAGGCGAAACGGCTGCTGGCCCGGACGGACCTGACCGTCCGGCAGGTCGCCGGCCGCGTCGGCTTCGGCGACGCCGCCTACTTCTGCCGGTTCTTCCGCCGCGAGACCGGCGTCAGCCCGGGGGACTTCCGCCGCAGCGGCGACGTCCGCGCGGTGCGGCGTTCACAGTGATGACCGCCCACGGGATTCACCACGACCAACCGGTCCAGTCCATCGTCCGCGGTCTCGCGCCTCCATAGGTTCGGTATCAATTCCCGAGCCATCCCCACGAGGAGCAGGCATGGACACGCCTATGGACGGCGACCGCCCGATCGAGGGCGCCCTCCAGGACGAGAACGACTCCCGCCGCATCAGCCGCCGACCCGTGCTGCGCGCGGCCATCGCCGCCGGCGTCGCGGTGCCCGCCGCGCTGATGGGCGTGCCCGCGCTGGCCCGCACCATTCCCGGCACCGGCGGCACGCTGGAGCTGACCCCGGAGTGCGACGACGGCGACGACCCGACCCCGCCGCAGACCGAGGGCCCCTACTTCAAGCCCAACTCGCCGCGCCGCACGTCGCTGGTCGACGCGGGCACCGTCGGCACCCGCCTGACCGTCAGCGGGTACGTCTTCGGCCTGGCCTGCGTGCCGATCGCCAACGCCCTGCTGGACTTCTGGCAGTGCGACAACAACGGCGTCTACGACAACACGGGCTTCCGGTTCCGCGGTCACCAGTTCACCGGCGCGGACGGCAAGTTCACGTTGCAGACCATCGTCCCGGGCCTGTACCCGGGGCGGACGCGGCACATCCACGTGAAGGTCCAGGCGCCCGGCCGCCCGGTCCTCACCACCCAGCTGTACTTCCCGAACGAGCCCCGCAACAACACGGACACGATCTTCGACCCGCGCCTGCTGATGACCGTGCGCAACGTCGGGACCGGCCGCGAGGGGCTGTACGACTTCGTCCTGAACGTGCCCCAGACCACCACGTCCCCCACCGGTCCGACCACGACCACCACCACGCCGCCGGGCGGCACGACGTGGACGATCGGCACCACCTACAGCACCGGCACGAGCGTCACCTACGCCGGCGCCCGGTACACGTGCCTCCAGACCCACACCGCCCAGCCCGGCTGGGAACCGCCGAGCACGCCCGCCCTCTGGCGCGCGGGCTGAGGCCGTTCCCGAGAATTGCGGACAGGCACGGGCCGAAGGTCCCTGGACATCCGGGGACCTTCGGTGTACCACCCGGACTGTCCACACTGGACTCTTCGGGCGGTGATCCTCCTTGACGCGTAACGGCTGCGTCGTTCCTCCGATGCACAGCGCAGACATTGGTTCGAGCGTCAGGGGTCGTCGTGGTCGAGAGAGCGTTAGGCCGGCACCGCATCCTCACGGGAGTGCTCGGCGCCCTCCTGTTGTTCATCACCGCGGCGTGCGGGTCGACTCCCCGAGCCGCCAACGCCGACCTGCGCACCACCACGACGACCACGCCGACCACGACAACAACAACCACTACAACACCAACCACCACCACAACAACGACGACCACGACCACCGTCGCACCGCCGCCGCCACCAGCACCGCCCGTCCAGCCGCGGGTAACCCAGCAGCCCGCACCCGTCCGGACCACCGAAGAGGCCCCGCCCCCGCCCCCGCCGCCGGCGGCCCCCGCGTGCGACCCCAACTACGACGGTTGCGTGCCGATCGCCAGCGATGTCGACTGCGCCGGCGGCAGCGGCAACGGTCCCGCCTACGTGAGCGGTCCCATCCGCGTGATCGGCAACGACATCTACGGGCTCGACAGCGACAAGGACGGCATCGCCTGCGAGTGAGGCCCGGCAGAATCGGCGCATGCGGTTCGGCATCCTCGGTCCACTCGAAGTGCGCACGGACACCGGTGAGGTGGTCCCGGTCGGCGGGCCGAAGCCGCGGGCGTTGCTGACCGCGTTGCTGCTCGACGCTGGCCGGGTGGTCACCTTCGACGGTGGCGCGAACGCCGTGCAGGCCAGGGTGTCGCGGTTGCGGCGGGGATTGCCGGACGGGCTGATCGAGTTCACCGGCGGCGGGTACCGGATCGCGGTGGACCCCGACGACGTCGACGCGCACCGGTTCGACCGGCTGGCCCGGGAAGGCCGCCGGCTGGTCGGGGCCGGTGCGCACTACGCCGCTGTTGCTGTGCTGAGGGAAGCGCTCGCGTTGTGGCGGGGACCCGCGCTGGTGGACCTGCCGGAGGCGGAAGCGCAGGTCGCGCGGTTGGAGGAGACCCGGCTGTCGGCCGTGGAAGACCTGGTCGAGGCCGAGTTGGCGACCACGGGCACGTCGGTCGGCCGGCTGCGGGAGCTGGTCGCCGCCCACCCGTTCCGGGAACGGCTGCGGGGCCAGCTGATGCGGGCGTTGCACGACGACGGGCGCACGGCCGAGGCGTTGGCGCAGTTCGATGAGGTCCGCCGGCTGCTGCGGGACGAGCTGGGCGTCGACCCGTCCGACGAGCTGTCCGCGGTGCACCTGGCGCTGCTGCGCGCCGAACGGCCACCGGCCCGGCGCGGGCTGGGCGTGGCGCTCACCCGGATCATCGGGCGGGACGACGAGCTGGCCCGGCTGGCGCGTCCCGAGCGGCTGGCCACGATCACCGGTCCGGGCGGGATCGGCAAGACGCGGCTCGCGGTCGAGGCCGGCGGGCGGTGGGGGCGGGACGTGTGCTTCGTGGACCTGTCTTCGCTGGTCGACGGCGTGCAGGTGCCGCACGCCGTGCTCGGTGCGCTCGGCGTGCGCGAGCCGGGGTTCGCGCGTGCCGACCCGGTGGACCGGCTGGTCGCCGAGCTGCGCGACCAGGACACCGTGCTGCTGCTGGACAACTGCGAGCAGGTGCTGGACGCGGTCGCGGACCTGGTCCGTCGGCTGCTCTCGGCGTGCCCGCGGCTGTCCGTGCTGGCCACCAGCCGCGAACCGCTGGGGTTGACCGGTGAGGTGCTGGTGCCGCTGGAGCCGTTGGCCGACGAGCAGGCCTCGGCGCTGTTCACCGAACGAGCCGTTGCCGTCCGGCCTGGGTTCACCGCAGGTCCGGAGGTGGCGGAGGTGTGCCGGCTGTTGGACGGGCTGCCGCTGGCGATCGAGCTGGCGGCGGTGCGGCTGCGCCAGTTCGACCTGCCCGAGCTGACTGTCCGGCTGCGCGAGCAGGACCATTTCCGGCTGCTGTCGCGGGGGGATCGAACCGCCGCCGAGCGGCACCGGACGCTGCGGGCGGTCGTGGCGTGGAGTTGGCACTTGCTGCGGCCGGAGGAGCAGGAGTTGGCGCGGCGGTTCGCCGTGTTTTCCGGTGGTGCGACGGGGGACGCGGTGGTGGCGGTGTGCGGGTCGGAGGATGCCTTGGCCGACCTGGTGGATCGGTCGTTGATGCGGGTGCGTGGCGGGCGTTATCGGATGCTCGACACGATCTTGTTGTACTGCAAGGAAGAGCTGGTTGAGTCGGGCGAGGAGGTGGCGTTTCGGCAGGCCCATGCCCGGTACTTCCTCGACCTGGTCACCCGCGCCGATCCGCACCTGCGGCGGGCCGAGCAGCTGGACTGGCTGGCGGTGCTGTCCGCCGAGCACGACAACCTGGTGGCGGCACTGCACTGGTCCGCCCGTCATGACCGGCCGACCGCGCTGCGGCTGCTGACTGCGGCGGCGGCGTACTGGTGGCTGAGCGGGCGGCGGGACGAGGTGGCAGAGGTCGCGGCCGAGCTGCTCGACGCCGGGTCCGATGGTTCCGATGGTGTCGACGGGTTCGACGGGTTCGCCGAGGAGTACGTCAGCTGTGTCGTGCACGCCGGGGGGCGGGCGACGGACGCGCAGCGGACGCGGGCGGTGGAGGTGTTGCGGTCGCTGGACCGGCCGTTGCGGCACCCGTTCGGCGCGGCGGTGTGGGCGATGGCGCATGGCCCCGGTCCGCGCTTGCCCGTGCTGCTGCTGCGTGGCGATCCGTGGAACACAGCCCTGGAACGGCTCGGTGACGCGTTGATCCAGCTGGTCGACGGGCACCCGGCGGCGGGTGAGCGGTCGCTAGAGGACGTACTGGCGCGGTTCCGGCGGTTGGGCGAGCGCTGGGGCACCTCGCAGGCGCTGGACTGGCTGGCGTTCGCGGCGGGCCGGCGTGGTGACTGGGCGCGGGCGCACGAGCTGTGGGAGCAGGCGCTGGCGCTGTTGACCGAGCTGGGAGCGCGGCTGGAGCTGGTGGACGTGCTGTGCCGGCGGGCGGAGTGCTTGGTGCGCCAAGGGGAGTGGGCGGCGGCCGAGGCGGACTACCGGCGGGCCGCTGAGCTCAGCGCCCGAACCGACGCGCCTCCGGTCGACCTCGGGTTGGCGAGGTTGGCCCGGCTGCGCGGTGATCGGGCGGAAGCGTCCCGGCTGCTGGAGCGGGTGCGGGCGGCGTTGGGCGCCGGTGACCCGATTGCCGCGCTGCTGCGCACCGAGATCGCCACGGAGTCCGCGCGGCTGGCGGGCGATGCGGTCGAGCTGCACCGGGTGGCACTGGACAACCCGATGGCCGGTGCCGTCGCTGACGCGCTCGAAGGCCTTGCCGGTGCGGTGGAGAGGGAGCGGGCTGCGTTTCTGCTGGGTACGGCCGTGGCGCTGCGGGGTGCGGCGGTGGTCGGGGATCCGGATGTGGCCGGGGTGGTGGAGCGTGTGCGGGGCGTGGTCGGGTCGGAGGCCTTTGCCGAGGCGTATGCGCGCGGGGCTGGGCAGTCCCGGGAGCAGGCGCTGACGGTGGTGCGGGAGGAGTTGTCAGCGGACCGGCGGTGACCTGTCAGCGCCGGTCGGCAGGGTCGTCTTCATGAAGAACGTGCTCATCTCCGGCGCCGGCATCGCGGGTCCGGCCCTCGCCCACTGGCTCACCCTGGCCGGATGCAGTGTCACCGTCGTGGAACGCGCCCCTGCCGTGCGACCGGGCGGCCAGGCCGTCGACTTCAAGGGCGAGGCGCACCTGAAGGTGTTGGAGCGCATGGGGATCCTGGAGGAAGTCCAGCGCCTCCAGACCGGCGGCACCGACCAAACGATCATCGACGCCGAGGGCCGTGCCCTGGCCACCATCCCCGGCGAGTTCACCGGCGGCACGGTCGAGATCGGGCGCGGCGAGCTGGCGTCCTTGCTGTACGAGTACACCGCCGACCGTGCCGAGTACATCTTCGGCGACACGATCACCTCGCTGACCCAGACCGAGGACGGCGTCCACACCACCTTCCAGCATGCTCCACCGCGCACGTTCGACCTGGTCGTCGGCGCGGACGGCATCCACTCCGCTGTGCGGCGGTTGGCGTTCGGTCCGGAGAAGGACTTCGTGCAGTTCCTGGGGCATTACTACGCCTTGGCGGACGTAGAGTTCGACGGCGATGCGGTGATGTACAACGAGCCTGGGCGGATGGTGGCTGTGGGGGGACCGAAGTCGCCTGCCTTCTTCGTGTTCGCCTCGGAGGAGGTGGAGTACGACCGGTACGACGTTGAGGAGCAGAAGCGGATCGTCGCCGGTGCTTACCGGGGCGGCGGGTGGCGCATTCCCGAGCTGATGGACCGCTTGCCCCAGACGGAGAACCTGTTCCTGGACACGATCAGCCGGGTTCAGATGCCTACGTATTCGCAGGGTCGGGTGGTGTTGCTGGGGGATTCGGCGTATGGCAACACGCTGGGTGGGTTCGGCAGTGGATTCGCTGTGGTGGGTGCGTACGTGCTGGCGGGCGAGCTGGTTGCGGCCGGTGGGGACCACGGGGTGGCGTTCGCTCGGTACGAGTCGCTGTTTCGCGGTTATACGAAGGTCGCGCGGAAGGCCAACGCGGGACCGTTCCTGGCACCGCCGACTCGGAGGCGGATGGCAATGCGCAACTGGATGTTCCGGTCGCCGTTGATGCTGAAGTTCATCCTCAAGTCCACGGACTGGTTCGCCACGAGCATCGACCTACCTGACTACTCCTTTACCACCGCCCGCCCTTGACCAGCACGAACGCAGGGCGACGGCTGCTACGCGCCGAAGGCGCGAGCCGAAGCGGCTAGCGCCCACGGGAAGGGCCTCGGTTTCTTTCCCCGTCCGGCC
>NZ_JBBEGC010000037.1:0-67775 GCF_037401995.1 Saccharothrix sp. CCNWYY140 | reverse complement strand
TAGCCCTTCGGGCAGGCCATACGGGGATGACGGAAGAAGCCCAAGTTGGGAGGTCTGCTGCGCGAGCTACTTCGAAAGCACGCCCTTCGGCGGGGGGGTGTGCTTTGGGCGTTGAAAAACGTGGTGCCGGGGAACCGTTGGCTCCCCGGCACCTGGATGTCTCTTGTGTCAGTGGCCGGCTGGTGCTTCTGCCTTGCCGCCCTTGATGGTCCATGCGCCCACGATTGCCACCACGGACAAGCCTGCCGCCAGCAGCATTGCCGTGTGGACGCCGCCCATTTCTGCGCCGTCCGTGTCGCCCGAGGCGGCCAAGGTGGCTGCTCGGGCGCTCATGACGCTGACCAGCAGGGCCACGCCGGCGGCTGCGGCCAGTTGCTGGGTGGTGGCGAAGACGGCGCTGCCGTGGGAGTACAGGCGCATCGGCAGGGAACCCAGACCCGCCGAGAACAGCGGCGTGAAGGAGAAGGCCAGGCCGAGGCTCAGGAGCAGGTGGAAGGCCAGGACCGACCATGCCGGCGTGGACGCGGTGAACGTCGTCGCGAACCACAGGGATGCGCTGGTTGCCACCGTGCCGACCACCAAGAGGATGCGTGGGCCGACCTTGTCGTAGAGCCTGCCGACGAACGGGGACAGCAGGCCCATCAGCAAGCCGCCCGGCAGGAGCAGGAGGCCGGTGGTGAGGGGCTGGAAGTGGAGGACGTTCTGCATGTAGATGGGCAGGATCGTCGCCACGCCCAGCAGCAGGCCCATCATGACCATCATCAGCGCGCTGGTGATGGTGAAGGTCCGCACGCCGAACGTGCGCAGGTCCAGCAGGGCCCGTTCCTTGCGCTGGAGGGACACCTGGCGCAGCACGAACGCCACGATGCCGAGCACGCCCACCACGAGGGATCCCCACAGCGTGATCGAGCCCGAGCCGCCTGGCTGACCAATGCTGGACAAGGCGTACACCAAGCCACCGAAGCCGAACACCGACAGCACGACCGACAGCGGGTCGATCGGCGCGTCGCTGCGCTCGCCAACCGACGACACCCACTTCAGGCCCAAGGCCATCGCGGCGAGGGAGATCGGCAGCACGACCAGGAACATCGCGCGCCAGCCCCACAGGTCGAGCACGATGCCGGACACCGTCGGGCCGATGGCCGGTGCCACGGAGATGACGATGGAGATGTTGCCCATCACCGCGCCGCGGCGTTCGGCGGGCACCAAGGTCATGACCGTGGTCATCAGGAGCGGCAGCATGATCGCCGTGCCGGACGCCTGGACCACGCGGGCGGCCATCAGGACCGGGAAGCCCGGTGCGAGGGCGGCGATGAGCGTGCCGGTGCTGAACAAGCCCATCGCCACGCCGAACAGGACGCGGGTGGGCACGCGTTGGATCAGGAAGCCGGTGACCGGGATCACCACGGACATGGTCAGCAGGAAGCCGGCCGTCAGCCACTGCCCGACCGCCGCCGTGACGTCCAGCTCGGTCAGCAGCACGGGCAGCGCGACGCCCATGATGGTCTCGTTGAGGATGACCACGAACGTGGCCACCAGCAGCACGCCGATGACCGTGCGGTCGGCTCGGCTGAGCACGGGTGGCGGCGCCACGGCGTCGGACACACCAGCGGAAGTCATGCGAGGTCCCCCAGAAGAAAAGCGGCGCGCGAACAAGGCCACTGCGCCCGGACACGTCAACACTACCGGCGCACACCGACAATCCCCGCGCGATTTTCCCGGACCACGTGCACTCGTCGCGGTGCGTGCGTGATCGGTGACTGAGGGGAAACGCGCTGGTCAGCCCCTGATGACCCGGGCCAGCACGCGCGGCGCGAACATCGACGACGGCGGGTCCAGCAACCCGATCGTGCGCACGAAAGCTTTCGCCACCACAGGATCATGGCCGGCCACGCGTTGCAGGCGCGCTACGTACCGGTTGACCGCTCGAGTGGCCAGGGGGCGGTGGCCGGGGATCTCGGGGAGCGCCAGGTCGCCGCCGGCGTTGAGCTGCCACACCGGGTCGATGATCTTGGCGGCGGCGCGGAAGAAGCGGCGCGCGAGGTCGTGCTCGCCCTGGCGCAGGCAGCGGCGCAGGGCCTCCGCCTCCAGGGCCGCGACGGTCATGCCCTGCCCGTAGATGGGGTTGAAGCTGCACATCGCGTCGCCGAACACCAGCAGGCCCTCGGGGAACCGGCGCACCCGCTCGTACCGGCGGCGCAGGCTGGCCGGGAACCGGTGGGGGCGCAGCTCGGTCAGCGGTTCGGCCGCGGCGATGCTCTCGAACACCTCCGGCGGCGCGGACCGGCGCACGAACGCCAGGAAGCCCTCCTCGTCGGTCGGCGGGTGCTGACCCCCCATGCCGACCACGGTCAGCATCCAGCGGTCGCCCTCCTGGGCCGCGTACGCGAACCCGGTCGGACGCCCCGGCACCGGACCGACCAGCACGAGCTTGTCCCGGTAGGGCACCTTGGGCCGCACCAGCCGGCTCACGTACATGGTGTCGATCTCGATGGTGTCCTCGGCGGGCACCGGGAAACCCCGTTCAGCCAGCCACTTCAGGCTCCGGCCGCCGCGCCCGAGGGCGTCCACGACGAGGTCGGCCTCCAGCACGCCGGCACTGGTGCGCACGCCGGTCACGCGGTCGCCGTCGAACACCGGGTCCAGCACCTCGTGCCCGTCGACGACCTTGACGCCCCGGTATGAGGCCAGGCGCGACCGGATCGTGCCCTCCAGCAGCGGCCGGGTGAGCTGGATCGCCGAGGCGCCCGTGTCGGTGCGCACCATCTGCTGCCCGTTGAGCACGAAGGTCGCTTCGCGCACGAAGTTCGACCGCGGCACGCCCTCCGCGACGAAGTCGTCCACCAGCCCCGGGAACATCCGGTCCAGCACCTCCGCGCCGCGCAGCAGCACCGTGTGGAAGTGTTTGCCCTGCGGCACGCCCTTCCGGTGCTCCGGCCCGGCCGGGAAGGTGTCCCGGTCGACGACCGTGACCCGTTCGTAGTGCCCCACCAACGCCCGCGCGGCCAGCAGACCACCCATGCTGCCGCCGAGCACCACCGCATGCCGCCCCATCGTGTGACGGTCGCACGACGGGCACAGCGTCCGCTTCTCCCGGAGTGCCGTCCTGTGTGATCTCCACCGGCCGCAACGCTCCGCCCTCCGTGCTGGACGTAGGCTCCATTCGGGTGACGGCACGGCCGATCGCCCGGCTGGAGCGCTAGGGGGAGATTTCGTTGCGGCTGCGGACCGACCGACGCTTGCTGACCGTGTTGCTGCTGTGCCTGCTGGTCGCCTCCGGGTGCGCCGAGCTGAACGCGGTGGAGGACCTTTCCGCACGCATCTCCGCGGCCGGATACCACGATGTGAAGGTCATCCACAGCTTCAGCGAGAGTGTCGACCCCAACTTCGACGGTGTCGACACCGTGATCGTCTACGCGTTCGGTGGTCCGGACGGCGGCGGTGAGGAGGAGGTCGCCCGCATGGTGTGGGACACCTACCCGGCCGTGGTGGACGCGCTCAACCTCACCACGGACGGAGGGAAGAACTACCGCGCCACCGCCGCTGAGCTGGAGACCCGCTTCGGGCCGCGCGAGGTCGAGTTCGACCCGAACATCGTGCTCAAGTGGACCGTCGGAATCGCCGCGTTCTTGCTGGTGCTGTTCGGTGGCGTGGTCGTCCTCGTGATCGTCTTGGTGCTCCGGTACCTGCGACGGCAAGCGGCGCGGACGCCGCAGTACCCCCACACGTACTGATACCGGGCAACGCGAACCGGGGTCGATCTCGTACTGCTCTCCGGAAGTGGCGACCGGTCAGGTGTCGTCGCGTGGTTGCTGGAGGGTTGATGACCCACTGGGGGACTCGGTCGAGCCTGCTCGCCGTGGCGCTCGTCGCGGGTGTGGTGGTGGTGGTGCCGGTCGAAGCCGTGGCCGACGTCGGCGTGGTGCCGTCGGGGCCGACGGTCACCTTGGTCACCGGGGACAAGGTCACGCTGGGCGGCTCGGACGGGGTGGCGGTCAAGGCCGCGAAGGGGCGTGAGCGCATCGGGTTCACGTCCCGGACCGACGTCCGCGGCGACCTGCACGTCGTGCCGTTGGACGCGGTGGCGGGACTGGCCGGCGGGAAGCTCGACCCGCGCCTGTTCAACGTCACCGAGTTGGTGCGCGCGGGCTACGACGACGCCTCGCGCGACCGGCTGCCGCTGATCGTGGACCACCCGCGGGCCGAGGCGACCGGGCGTGCGCTGCCGGCGTTGGGAGCGGCGGCGGTGTCAGTGGAACGGAACGCTGATTTCTGGGCCGTCGCAAAGGATGCCGAGCACATCTGGCTCGACGGTCGGGTGCGCGCGCAACTCGACAAGTCCGTGCCGCAGATCGGTGCGCCGGAGGCGTGGGCCGCCGGGCACACGGGCGCGGGGACGACCGTCGCCGTGCTGGACACCGGCGTGGACGCGGAGCACCCGGACCTGTCCGACGCCGTGGTGGGAGCGCAGAACTTCACCGACTCCGACACCGCCGACGACCGGGTCGGGCACGGCACGCACGTCGCCTCGACCATCACCGGCAACGGCGCGCAGTACAAGGGGGTCGCGCCGGACACCAAGCTGCTCAACGGGAAGGTGCTCGACGACCGCGGCTACGGCCAGGACTCCTGGATCATCGCGGGCATGGAGTGGGCCGCCGCCAACGGCGCCGACGTGGTCAACATGAGCCTCGGCTCGCCCATGCCCAGCGACGGCACCGACCCGCTCTCGCAGGCCGTCAACCGGATCACCGCCGAGACCGGGACCCTGTTCGTGATCGCGGCGGGCAACTCCGGTGGCCTGATCGGCAGTCCCGGCGCCGCCGACGCCGCGCTGACGGTCGGTTCGGTGGACAAGTCCGACCGGCTCGCGACCTCCTCCAGCCGGGGTCGCGTGGACGGCGTGCTCAAGCCCGACCTCACCGCGCCCGGCGTGGAGATCACGGCGGCCAAGGCCGGCGGCGGTCACACCACGCTGTCCGGCACGTCGATGGCCACCCCGCACGTCGCCGGCGCGGCGGCCGTGCTGGCCGGGCAGCACCCGGACTGGCGTCCCGAGCAGCTCAAGGCCGCGTTGATGGGCACCGCCAAGCCGAACGGCGACCTGGCCGACCAGGGCGCGGGCCGGGTGGACCTGGGTACCGCCGCCGCCTCCACCGTGTTCGCCGACACGGGCAGCTTCAGCCTGGGTTCGGTGCAGTGGCCGCACCACGACGACCAGCCCATCACGAAGACCGTCACCTACACCAACACCGGCTCCGAACCGGTCACCCTCGGCCTCGCCGCCGAGGTCACCGGTCCGCAAGGAACCCCTGCCCCGCAAGGCATGTTCACCTTCTCCCCGGCCCGCCTGACCGTGCCCGCCGGCGGCACGGTGAGCACGACCGCCACCGTGGACACCCGCGTCGAGGCTCCGGACGGCGTCTACCAAGGCGTGATCACGGCGACCGGTACTCGGACCGTGCGCACGCCGATCACGTTGACCCGTGAGGTCGAGAGCTACAACGTGACCGTGAAGGCCTTGGACCACAACGGGTCCGCGACCGACATGTACTACTTCAGCTTCGTGGACGTGAACAAGCGCGAGAGCCACACCGGCCACGACCCGTCCGGCACGGTGGTGACCCGCGTGCCCAAGGGCGAGTTCTACCTCAACGGTTTCGTGCAGACCCAGGTGGGCGAGCGCCAGTACCGCAACACGGAGTTCGTGGAGCCTTCGATCGTCATCACCGGGGACACCGAGGTCGTCCTGGACGCCCGGCAGGGCAAGCCGGTCGGATTCGCCACGGACCAGCCCAACGCGAAGACCGGCAGCGCGCAGTACCGGTTCCTGATGAAGACGGCGTGGGGCGAGCTGAGCTACACCACCTACATCCGGGACTACGACTACTTCACCTTCAAGCCCTCCACCACCTCCGCGAAGGACCGCTTCACGTTCACCGCCGAGGCCAGGCTGGGTGAGTGGAACGGCAAGTCCTTCGACGGCAGCCCGTACCTGTACCACTTGCGGCACACCGAGAACGGCGCCATCCCGCAGGACCTCCAGTGGCGGTACCGTGACGCCGACCTGGCGAAGGTGCGGTCCGAGCACGCGGCGGCCAACCCCGGTGTCGTCGGGTTCCGGGAGAACTTCCTGGTGCTGCCCCTGCCGAGCACGCTGACCGAGTACTACACGCCCGACGTGCAGTGGGACGGCCAGTTCATCGAAATGGTGGACCCGGAGCGTTTCGACTACGTGTCCGTGGTCGACCAGATCCGCCCGCGCAGCTTCCCCCTCGGGCGGACGACGGCGGAACGCTGGAACACCGGTGTCTTCGGCCCGGCCTTCCCCACCGGCCTCGACAGCCCGTTGTACTTCGCGGCCCGCATCGGCGACTACACCCGTTTCGTCGTGCCGATGTTCACCGACAACGGCCGGGGCCGTGCCGGTTCCGCCAACGCCGAAGGCACCACCACCCTGTCCAGGGATGGGAAGGTGGTGGGCGAGTACCCGGCTGCGGGCCTGGGCGTCTTCAAGGTCGCCCCGGAACGGGGGCAGTACACGCTGAGCACGACCGCGGACCGTTCATCGTACGCACGACTGTCTACAAAGGTCACCTCTGAGTGGACTTTCACGAGCGAGGGCAACGGAACGGACACCCCGACCCTGATCCCGCTCCTCGCCGCCCGCTTCACCCCGAACCTGGACAACACCAACGCGGCCTCGGCGGGCAGGCCGTTCCGGATCCCGCTGTACGTGCAGCGCAACGGCACCACCGACCCGAGCCGCGTGAACACGCCGACCGTCGAGATCTCCTACGACGATGGCGTTACCTGGCACCGGGCGCCGGTGACCCGTGACCGCGTGCAGTGGACGGCACTCGCCTTCCACCCGACGGACGCGAAGTTCGTGTCCTTGCGCTCCCGAGTCACCGACGCCGACGGCAACGCCCAGCACCAAACCATCATCCGGGCCTACGCCCTGAGGTAAGGTGCCGAGCCGGTCGGCCCACGGACTTCACAGTCGCGGGTCGACCGGCTCCGACTCCAGGGCCAGCACCGCGAACACGCACTCGTGGACACGCCACAACGGCTCCCCGCGCGCAGCCCGTTCCAGTGCCTCCAAACCCAGGGCGTATTCGCGCAACGCCAGCGAGCGCTTGGCGCCCAAGCCCCGCTGCCGCAGGCGTTCCAGGTTCTCCGGCTCGGTGTAGTCCGGGCCGTAGATGATCCGCAGGTACTCCCGGCCGCGCACCTTCACGCCCGGCTGCACCAGACCACGCTCACCGCGGACCAGGTTCGCCAACGGCTTGACGACCATGCCCTCCCCGCCGACCGCGGTCAGGTCCTCCCACCACCGCACACCCGCCGCCACCGACTCGGCGTCCCCGGTGTCGACCACCAGGTGCCGGGTTCGGGTGAACAGCGGCGAATCCAGGCGTGCCAAGGTCTCCAGGTGCCACAGGTGCGAGCGGTCGTGGTAGGTGCGGCCGGCCGTGGCGAGCAGCTGGAACGGGGCCAGGCGCACGCCGTCCAGGCCCGTGGTCGGCCAGCAGTAGCGCTCGTAGGCGTCGCGGTAGCCCACGGCGTTGGCCAGGCGGGACGTGGTGCGCGCCAACAGGTCCGACACGTCCACGCCCCGCGCGGCGGCCACCCGCAGCACGTCCGCCGCCGGTGTCAGAGCGCCGACCGCCGCCGCGCCGACGGCCGCGTACTGGTCCCGGATCAGGCCGGTGGCCTTGGCGTTCCACGGCATCAGCTCCGCGTCCAGCAGCAGCCAGTCGGTGTCGAACTCCGCCCAGAAGCCGGCGTCGGTCACCGCCGACCGCACGCGTGCCAGCAACTCCTCCCCCAGCTCGCCGCCGAAGAACGGCCGACCGGTCCGCGTGTAGACCGCGCCGGAGTCCTTGCCCACCAGCACGACCGCCCGCGAGCCCATGTGCTTCTCCTCGCAGATCACCTCGCGCACGCCCGCCGCCCGGTACTCGGCGAAGGCGTCCTCCGGGTGCTCCAGCACGTCCGGCCGCTTCGAGGTCGCGGTCGGCGCCATCGTCGGCGGCAGGTAGGGCAGGCGGTGCGGGTCGATCGCGAAGCGGCTCATCACCTCCAGCGCGGACGCGGCCTGCTCCGGCCGCACGGTGATCCGGCCCCGGTGCGCGGTCTCGATCGTGCGGCGGCCGGCCACGTCGTCGAGCGCGAGCACGTCCGGCTCGCGGTCCGGCGTCGTCGCCACGAGCGGGCGGACCGGCTCGTACCAGACCTTGTGCGCCGGGACCGACACGACCTCGCGCTCCGGGTAGCGCAGGGCCGTCAGCTTGCCGCCGAACACCACGCCGGTGTCCAGGCACATGGTGTTGTTGATCCACTCCGCTTCCGGCGTGGGCGTGTGTCCGTAAAGGACGGTCGCCCGGCCGCGGTACTCGGTCGCCCACGGGTAGCCCACCGGCAGGCCGTACTCGTCGGTCTCGCCGGTCGTGTCGCCGTACAGGGCGAAGCTGCGCACCCGCGCCGACGCACGGCCGTGGTAGCGCTCCGGCAGACCGGCGTGCGCGACCACCAGGTCACCGCCGTCCAGCACGTAGTGCGCCACCAGGCCGTCGCAGAACCGCTCGGCCCGGCGCCGGAACTCCTCGGTCTCCGCCGACAACTGCGCCAGGGACTCCGCCAGGCCGTGCTTGACCTGCACGTTCCGCCCGCGCAGCGCCCGCACCAGCTTCTGCTCGTGGTTGCCGCACACGGCGAACGCGTGCCCGGACTCGACCATGCCCATCACCAGCCGCAGCACGCCCGGCGTGTCCGGGCCGCGGTCGACCAGGTCGCCGACGAATACCGCGCGCCGGCCGGCGGGCGGCACCGCATCCACCGGGCGTCCCTCGGCGTCGCGCACCAGGTCGTAGTCGAGCGCGCCGAGCAGGTCCTCCAGCTCCTGTCGGCAGCCGTGCACGTCGCCGATCACGTCGAACGGGCCGGTCTCGCGCCGCAGGTCGTTGAACAGCGGCTCGGTCGCGATCGTCGCCGCGTCCACTTCGGACTCGCTGCGCAGCACGTGCACCTTCTTGAAGCCCTCCTTGGCGAGGAACTTCAGCGACTTGCGCAGCGCGGTCCGGTGCCGGCGCACGACGTGCGCGCCGAAATCGCGGTCGGGCCGGGTCGCGTTGCGCGCCAGGCACACCTCCTCCGGCAGGTCCAGCACGATGGCCACGGGCAGCACGTCGTGCGCACGCGCGATCTCCACCAGCTGCGCCCGGTCGGTCCGCTGGACGTTGGTCGCGTCGACCACCGTCGTGCGGCCGGCCGCCAACCGCTTGCCCGCCACGAAGTGCAGCACGTCGAACGCCGCGCCCGACGCGGACTGGTCGTTCTCGTCGTCGGCCACCAGGCCGCGGAAGTAGTCGCTGGACAGGACCTGCGTCGGCGCGAAGTGCCTGCGCGCGAACGTCGACTTGCCCGAGCCGGAGGCGCCGACCAGCACCACCAGGCACAGGTCCGGGATCTTCAGCTCCATCAGTCCTGCTCCCCCACCACGCTGTTGTCGTCCAAGAAGAAGGCGGCCATCTGCGTCGGCGCGCCCAGCGCCGGGTCCTCGGGTCCGATCGGCTCGAACGACACGGTGTACCCGCGCCGGTCGGCGACCCCGGTCGCCCACTCGCGGAACTCCGCCCGGGTCCACTCGAACCGGTGGTCGCTGTGCCGCAACTGCCCCGCGGGCAAGGTCTCGAACAACGCGTTGTACTCGACGTTCGGCGTGGTCACCAGCACGGTCCGGGGCCGGGCCACGACGAACACCGAGTGCTCCAGCGCGGGCAGCCGCACCGGGTCCAGGTGCTCGACGACCTCCATCAGCACCGCCGCGTCGTACCCGGCCAGCGCCGGGTCGGCGTAGGTCAGCGACGACTGGCGCAGCACGATCCGCTGCCGCTGCCGGTCGGGCATGCGGTCCAGCCGCAGCTTGCGCGCCGCCTCCTGCAACGCCTTCGCCGACACGTCCACGCCGTGGATGTCGGTGAACTCGGGCACCTGCACGAGCGCGCGCAGCAACGCGCCACCACCGCACCCGAGGTCCAGCACCCGCCGCGCCCCGGCCGCCTTCAACGCCGCCACCACCGCGTCCCGCCGCTGCACGGCCAGCGAGACCTTGCGCTCGGCGATCGTGGGCTCGGCCAGCGCGTTGTCCAGGTCCTCCGGCTCGACGTCGTCGAGGTCGGCCAGCCGCGCCAGCGCCGACTCCACCAGCGGCCTCTTGCGCGCCAGGTACCGGGTGGTGATCAGCTCGCGGTCGGGGTGGGTCGACAGCCAGCCGTCACCGGCGCGCAGCAGCTTTTCGACCTCGTCGTCGTCCACCCAGTAGTGCTTGCTGCCGTCGAGGACGGGCAGCAGGACGTAGAGGTGCTTCAGCGCGTCCGACAGCTTCAGGGTGCCGGTCAGCGTCACGGCTCCGTAGCGGGAGTCCGTGCCGTCGGTCAGCGGGATCGGTTCGACCTCGGAGGCCCAGCCCAGCGGGGTGAAAAGTCGGTCCACCAACGCGAACGGCAGCACGGGGATGTGAACCCGCAACGGGATCGGCGTGGCCGCCAGCTCGGCGCGCGACTGGCTGCGCCCGTTCATGGCCGTGCGGAACACCGAGCCCAGGGCGACGGTGAACAGCGAACCGGCGACGTACGGGCGGTCGTTGACGTACTGGGTGAGCGTGCTGCCGGGACCTCGCACCAGCGCGACGGGGTCGACCTCCAGGAGCAGCGCGACGGTGCACTCCTGGTCGTCGGCGCGCGGGTAGAAGACGTGCGCGGTCCCCGCCGAGGTCCGGAACTCCTGCGCCCGGTCGGGGTGCTTGTGCAGGAGGTGTCCCAGGTCGGTGGCCGGCTGGTGGGTCGTGGTCAAGGTCAGCAACACGCACGGAAGTGTGACCGACTCGGCCGCTCGCGCGCGGCTGATTTACGACAACGGCTGGGCGTTGGTGGGCAGCCGGACCGTCCTCAAGAACTCCGGCAGCAGCCAGGGCCTCTTCCCGGAGACGATCAGCTTCCCGCTCAGCCCCGCTTTCAGCCGGCTGACCCGGCCGAACAGGAGGAGGTTCAACGTGGCCGGGTCGAACCGGACCCGCACGTCGGCCTTTTCGTCCTCGACGGTCACGTGTCCCCGGTGCAGCACCAGCGTGACCGGTGTGGTGTGGCGCGACCGGAAGGCGACCGCGATGCGTCGGTCGCTGGGCGGCGGGCCGTCGAGGAGCTTGCCGGTGCCGTTGCGGATCATGCCGACGATGAAGAGGTCGAAGAAGGGCGCGGCTTCACGGACCGGCATCGGCCACGGCGCACGCAGGGCACGGGCGATGTCCCAGCCGTGGACCAACATTTCGTTGACCAGATGGGCCAGCACGCCCCCGACCGGCACCCGCGAGTCCCCCAACCAGGGGATCGGCCGCTCGTGGTCCGTGCCTTCGGTCATCTCCAGCAGATTGTCCACAGTGGACTTCAGGTTGTCCGACAGCCTTTTGTGGTCACGGTCCGCGAAGTGCCGCAACGCCATGCTGTTCAAATCGGCGACCGTATCGACCGTGACCGAACGCACCCGATCGGCAAGCTGCTTGACCGGTACCGTCCCGCCTTCAGGCGTGAGTATCGCCGTGTACATGGTGGCGATCGAGTTCACGTGGGCGATGGTGTCCGCGACAGTCCAGTCGTCAGTCGCCTTCACCAACGGCGGCGCCCCGGCCACCATCTCGGCAAACCTCCGCGCCACCCCTGGCAACACCTCACGCACCACTGCCACTTGGTCGGCCACGCGCCCACCCCCATCGTCGCCGTTGAACCATAACAGCGTGATGGATGGTCGGACTTCTCCGTTGTTGCGGACTTCAGACGAGCCCGCGGATGTACTCCAACGCCTCCACGGTCCCCACGGTCGGCATGCACTCCAACCCGATCCGCCCGCTGTACCCAAGATCCCGCAGCACACTCAGCTCATGCGCCCAGTCGACCGTGCCGGTCCCCGGCTCATGCCGCCCCGGCACATCAGCCGTCTGCACGTGCCCCACCCGATCAACCCGCCCAGCCAACACCACCTCAGGCCGCTCCCCCATCACCAACGAGTGGTAGTGGTCGTAGAGCATCTTCACGTGCGGCGACCCGACCTCGTCCACGATGTCCAGGCACTCGACGGTCGAGTCGAGAAACGTCCCCACGTGGTCCACCCGCGAGTTCAGATTCTCCAGCAGCAATACGGCTTCATACCCGTCCAACACCTCCGCAGCCTGCCGCAAGCCATCCACCACAGCCCGCCGCTGCTCCTGCCGAGACACCCCATCCCGCTCGTTCCCGACCGTGATCACCAGGTAGGGACACCCCAGCCGATCGGCAAGAGCCGCCGACTCCCCCACCGCCTCGAGAAACACGTCGTGCGTGCCCGGGTCGACCAGGGTCCCCATCGGGTCCACACACATCGTCTGCAACACAACCCCGGTCTCCCGCAACGCAAGCTCCAGCCCGCCCACGTCCCGCCCCCGCCACCCCCAGATCTCCACAGCAGGCACCCCAAGGTCAGCCGCGGCCTTCACCCGCTCAGCCACCCCGTCCCGCTCCCCGAAGAGCCACTCCAGATTGGCGGACAACTCGTACATGCAGACCCCCAGTCACTCAGGACCGCACGTTAACGCACTCAATCACACACAACCAGCCACCTGGCAACAACTCGCCACGCCCCATCACCTTTCCCCGATCGGCAGGAATCGAGGACAGCACCTGACCGCAAAGAGTGCGACAGTGGTCCCATGAGCCGTCAGATCCAGATCACCTTCGACGCCCACGACCCCGCCGCCCTGTCCACCTTCTGGCGCGACGCCCTGGACTACGTCCACCCAGCCCCACCCGGCGTGACACTGCCCGAAGGCGCAGACCCCCTGGCGGCCTGGGACGACTTCCTGTCCCGCCTGGGCGTCCCGGAAGACCAACGCAACACCCGCTCGGCGATCGAAGACCCCACCGGCGAAGGCCCCCGCCTGTTCTTCCAAAAGGTCCCGGAGGACAAGGTCGCCAAGAACCGAGTCCACCTGGACCTCCGCGCCGCCCCCGGCCTCCAGGGCGAGGAGCGCATGGCGGCCCTGGAAGCCGAGTGCGAGCGACTGGTGGGCCTGGGCGCGACCCGCCTCCGCCGCCACGAACCCAGCCCTCCGATGGAAGCCGGCTTCATCGTCATGCAGGACCCGGAGGGCAACGAGTTCTGCCTGGACTGACCCCGAAAGCCAAGCCGCCGAGGCGCATCCCCTGACCGAAGCACTCCTCCAGGAAGCGCTCGGCGGCTTCGTGCATCTCCAGCCCGACCGCCGCGAGCGCGGATGCCGCCCACGAATGCGGCAAGCGTAGCCCCGGGTCGCCGCCGGCGGGGCGAGACGGCCAGGAAAACGGGTAACGCCAGGAGCGAAAGCAACTTTTTGCGCATGTCGCGCATCTCCCCTCATGAGTGCTGCGCGACATGGTCGGCGACCTGACTTGCAGTAGACTTGCAACAAGGGGGAGGTACCGGAGTGGAGTTCCGGGTCTTGGGCGCCGTGGAGGCGTGGGCGGACGGGGCGCGGCTCGATCTCGGCTCCCGCAAGCAACGTCTGCTCCTGGCGGTCCTCCTGCTCGAACCCGGACGCACCGTGCCGCGCGACCGGATCACCGACCTGCTCTGGCCCGACGACCCGCCGATGAGCGCCCGCAACACCGTGCAGACGCTGGTGTCCCGGCTGCGGGCGGCGTTCCGGGCCGGCGGGCCGGAGTTGCGGTCCGAGGGCGCGGGGTACGTGCTGCGCGTCGACCCCGAAGACGTTGACCTGCACCGGTTCCACCGGCTGGCCGCCCGCGCTCGCGAGGCCGACGACGAGAAAGCCGTGCTGCTGTTCGACGAAGCTTTGGCGCTGTGGCGGGGCGAGCCGCTGGCGGACGTGGCCGCGCCGGAGACCGCGCGGCGGCTGCTCGCCGGTGTCGAGGAGGCCCGGTGGACGGCCTTAGAGGACCGCATCGACGCGCAGTTGCGGCTGGGGCGCGGGAGGGACGTCCTGGCCGAGCTGACCGCGCTGGTCGCCGCGCACCCGTCACGGCAGCGGTTCGTCGGGCAGCTCATGCTCACCCTGCACCGCGACGGTCGCACCGACGACGCCCTCCACGCCTACCGCGCGCTGCGCACCCGTCTGGCCGAGGACGCCGGGCTGGACCCGTCGCCGGACTTGAAACGGCTGGAAGCGACCATCCTGGCCGACGAGGACGGAACGGCGCGGGAACAGGTGCGGCCTGCCCAATTGCCGCACGACGTGCGCGGGTTCGCCGGTCGCACCGCCGAGTTGGCCCTGCTGGACCAGGCCGGGGACGGCTGCGACGTCCACGTGCTGACCGGCATCGCGGGTGTGGGCAAGACCGCGCTGGCCGTCCGCTGGGCGCACCGCGCCCGGCACCGCTTCCCCGACGGCCAGCTGTACGTGGACCTGCGCGGCTTCGACGCCGAGCACGAGCCGCTGCGCCCCGCCGTCGCCGTGACCCACCTGCTGCGCGCCCTGGGCACCGACCCGCGCGCGATCCCGCCCGACCCGGACGAGCAGTTCGCGCTGTGGCGGTCGCGGCTGGCCGACCGGCACGTGCTGCTCGTGCTGGACAACGCCCGCGACAGCGGCCAGGTCGTCCCGCTGCTGCCGCCCTCGGGCACGGTGCTGGTCACGAGCCGGCTGCGGCTGGGCGACCTGATCGCCCGCTGCGGCGCGCGGGCGCTGACCGTGGGCGTGCTGCCCGAGGAGGACTCGCGCCGCCTGCTGGAGGCCGTGCTGGGCGGTCCCGTGCCGGCGTCCGAGGCCGCCGAGCTGGCCCGGCTGTGCGGGCACCTGCCGCTGGCGCTGCGCCTGGCGGCGGCGAACCTCAGCGACGGCGACGTGCCCGGGATCGCCGACCTGGCCCGGGAACTGGCCGAGGGCGACCCGTTGACCGGGCTGAGCGTCGACGGGGCCGAGGAGAGCGCGGTGACGACGGCGTTCGCCCTGTCCTACCGCGCGGTCGGGGCCGAGCACCGGCGGTTGTTCCGGCGGCTGTCCCTGGTCCCGGGCCAGACCTTCACCGACCGCCAGGCGGCAGCGCTGACGGGAACCCCCGTCCCGCAAGCGAAACAGCGGCTCAAGGCGCTGGCCGCCGCGAACCTGGTCGAGCGCCACCAACCCGGCCGCTACCGCTTCCACGACCTGCTGCGCTGGTACGCCGCCCGCCAGGTGCTCGCCGACGAACGCCCGGAGGACCGCGACACCGCCCGCCGGCGGCTGTTCGAGCACTACCTGACCGCCTCCGACGCCACCGGACGCCTGCTGATCCCGCACTTCCTGCGCCTGCCGCGCGAGGCGGCGGAGGTCTTCGCCGACGCCGACGAAGCCCTGGCGTGGCTGGACGAGGAGTGGCCGAACGTCGCCGCCGCGGTCGAGCACGCGGCCGAGCACGGCCCCCACGAGTTCGCCTGGCACATCGCCGACGCCCTGCGCGCCTACTTCCACCACCGGGGCCACCGCACCGAGTGGATCCGGGTCGCGACCCGGGGCCTGGTCGCCGCGCAGGCCGCCGGCGCGCCCCAGCCGCAGACCGCGATGCACCTGAGCATCGCCCTGGCCTGCGTGAACAGCGGCCGGTACGACGAGGCCCGCGGGCACCTGACGACGGTGCTGCGGGAGGGGTTGGCCGACGCGTGGCCCGAGGGTCAGATCGCCGTGCTGAACAACCTCAGCGCCGTCCACCAGCGGTTGGGCGAGCCGCGCGAGGCGATCCGGCGCGGACTGGAGTGCCTGCGGCTGACCGAGGACCACCCGACCCCGCCGGGTGCCGTCTCGATGGCCCTGGCCAACGTGGGGTTCGCCTACGAGCAGATCGGCGAGCTGGACCAGGCGCTGGTGCACTTCACGCGGGCGCTGGACCTGGCCGAGCGCGGCGGTGCCCGGTTCAGCGTGGCTGTTCTGTTGGTGGATTTGGGCAACGTGCACCGAGACCGGGACGACCGGGTCGCGGCGGCGGAGTTCTACGAGCGGGCGCTGGCCGCCAACCGGGAGCTGGGCTACCACTACGGCGAGGCCGCCGCGCTGTCCGGACGGGCGCTGCTGACCGCCGGCGGTGAGGCGCGAGCGCTGCCGGCCGCGGGTGGTGACGGACGAGCCGGCGGTGACGGACGGACTGGTGGCGGCGAGGGGCGGGCCAGTGATGACGCGCGGGCGGATGCGATGGAGGCTGTGCGGCTCACGCACGTGATCGGCGACCGAGGCACGGAGGCGTGGGCGTTGGTGTCGCTCGGAGAGGTGTGCCTGCGGTCGGGTTCACCGGGTGAGGCGGCCGAGCACTTCCAGCGCGCCTTGGACATCGCCCGCGAGACGAGCTTCACGTGGTGCGAGACCGCCGCCCTGGCCGGGCTGGCCGCGGCGCGACTGGCGCTCGGCGACCGGGACCGCGCCGGGGGGTGCGCAGACCAGGCCGCCGAACTCGCCACCCGTGCGGGCTACCGGCTCTTGGCCGCCCGCGTCAGCCGGACGCTCGACGCCGTCCGGGCCTAGTACACGCGCAGGCCCTTGTCGATCAGGACCGCCTGCAACGGCTGGTAGTACGACCGGCGGTTGCTGACGCCGTCGCTGCACGGGCTCAGGACGTCGTTGCCGCCCGACGAGATGCCCAGGGCCGTCTCGCCGGAGAACAGCGGTCCGCCGCTGTCTCCCTTCCTGGAGCACAGGCTGGTTTTGATCATCTTGCGGAGGGTGACGCCGCCGTCGTAGTTCACCGTCACGCTCGGGTCCAGCACCTTGCCCACGAAGTCCTGGCTGATGGTGCCAGTGCGCTTCACCGACTCGCCGTCGCGAACCCAGCGGGAGCCGGTGATCTGGTGGGCCGAGCCGTCGCGGTACTGGACCATGCCGAGCGGGCTGATGTTGGACGCCCGGTACTCCACGACCGCCCAGTCACCCGGCTCGTACTGGAAGCTGGTCATGCGGCCCAGGAAGTGGCCGCCGGAGTACCGGTCCCAGTCGTAGTGGCCGCCGATCATGCAGTGCCCGGCCGTGATCATGAACTTCTTGCCCGACGAGTTGGCCACGTTGAACCCGGCGCTGCACAGGCGCTGGCCGGAGACGATGCCGACGCCGCCGCGCATGTCGTAGGCGGTGCTCTCGATCTTGCCGGGCAGGTGCTCGACGCTGACCGCGCCGGCGTGGCGGGCGGCCAGCGTGGCCAGGCGGGCCTGATCGGCGGGCGAGACGCCCTCGTGGATCTCCACGGCGACCCTGTTGGTGCTGGCGTCCACGCCCCACGAGGTGTTGGCGATGCCCGCGAGCTGGTCGAACTCGGCGTGGATGGCGGTGAGGGCCGCGGTGCTGTTGGCGACCAGCTGCGGCGTGCCGCCGGCGTCGCGGACGGTCTGGGCGGCGGCCTCGTCGGTGACGCCCACGACCAGCCGGCCGTCGTCGTCGTGGTAGACGCCCGCGGTCCGGGTGTCGCCGAGTTCGGCGGCCACCTCGGTCGCGCGGTCGGCGGCGGCGTCGGCGGCCAGCGCGGCGGCGCGGTCGGGGTCGCCGAGCGGCTCCGCCTGGGCGGCGGGGGCCGTGAGCAGGGAGGTCAGGGCCAACCCGGTGGCCACCACGGCCGTCCCGAGGCGGCGGGGGATGCGCATCATGCTCTCCAGGGCTTGGAGGGTGTGAGGTCCGGAACCGGCCTCGTGACAAGCGAACCGTGGACGGCTTGCAGAGGACTTGCAGAACGGGAGCCGACCGGCGGACGGGCGACCCCAAAAGTCCAAGCGTGCGGCCCGCAACTCCATTGCCGGCAGGTGCGGATCGTTGCACCCTGCTCGAAACCCTGTTCGGCCCCCGCCGCCGGATCGTCCACACCGGACACATGGAGCAGCGCATGACATCCCTGCACAGCAAGGCCAAGCTGCGGAGCGCCGCCGTCGTCGCCGCGGTCGTGGTGGCCGCCGCGGTGACGCCCGTGGCGCAAGCCGCCACCTACACCGTCACCTACGGCACCACCGGATCGTACGCGCACCCGACGGACACCCCGGCGAGCACGTTCATCGACAAGGACGGCACGTTCTACTTCCAGCAGTCGGCGTCGCTGTACGGGGCGACCCAGCCCCGGTACTGGGCGTTCTTCACCGGCGCCAACTTCGACACCGCGACCCGCTCCAGCGCCATCAGCGACGCGGTGAACCCCAACAACGCCAACGACAAGAACAACGACACCACCTGGCGGTGCAACAACAGCCCCACGGGCTTGGAGTCGACCTACGCGCCGGCCGGGTCGTCGTACTCCCAGCCAAACTTCTGCACGCTGATCGGCGTGTGGGTGGACCCGGACACCGGGCACTGGTACGGCTTGGTGCACAACGAGTTCACGCCGCAGCCCTTCGGCGACGGCCTGCACTACGACTCCATCGACTACGCGGTCTCCACCGACCAGGGCCGCACGTGGACCATCAAGGACCACGCGATCACCTCGCCGTACAGCACGAAACGCGGTGACACCACGGCGTTCCCGCACCAGACCTACCACTACGGCACAGGCGACCAGCGCCTGTTCGTGGACACGGCGTCCGGGTACTTCTACGTGTTCTACGGGTCGCGGATCGTGGACAAGAGCGGTGGCTGGAAGGCGTTCTACGGGCACGTGGCCCGCTCACCCATCGCGTCGAAGATGGCCAAGGGCTCGTGGCAGAAGTGGTACGGCGGCGCGTGGACGCAGCCCGGTATCGGTGGCCGCGAGAGCACGATGGTGCCCACGTCGACCAACCCGAACGGGTACGTCCCGACGACGGCCGAGTACAACCCGCTCAACACCGGCACCGCGAGCCAGCAGATCGCGGACGGGAAGATGCCGCCCATCTCTCCCCTGTTCGTCATGAACATCGCCTACAACGCCCACCTGGGCCTCTACATCGGCACCCCGCAGGCGGTGGACCAGTCCGGCAACGCGCCGCAGGAGGTCTACGCGACCGCCGACCTGACCACCCAGAAGTGGACCCTGCTCGGCAACTCCGGCAGCTACCGCAACGCCTCCTGGTACCGCTGGTTCCTCGACAGCGCGAGCAAGACCGGTTCCACGATCATCGGCAAGGACTACCGCTCGTACTGCTCGATCGCGTGCACCAACTCCAGCGGCGAGTACGCCAACACCACCATCACCTCCAGCGCCGGCGAACCGGCCCTGTTCGACCCGGCCCGCACCTACACGATCGGCACGGGCACCAGCCGGGTCCTGTCCCAGGTCTCCGGCAGCTCCGCCACCACCTCGGCCGCACCGACCGGGTCGGCGCTGGAGGCCTGGCGCTTCACCGCCAACGGCGACGGCTCCTACCGGATCGCCAACGCCTCGACGGGCCAGCTCCTGGGCGTGGGCACGTCCTCGGCGTCCACCCGGGCCTGGGGCACCAAGCCCACCGCCACCGCCGGCGGTCCCACGGTCGGCCAGCAGTGGTGGGTCGTCCGCACCACCGGCCAGAGCACGTACCGCCTGGTCAACCGCTACTCCGGCCTGGTCCTGGCGCTGTCCTCGGACACCGCCCGACCGGCCGAGACCACCCCGGCGCGGTTCTGGACCAACACCACCGGCAACGCGGTCGGCGGCGCCCGGACCGCCGCCGAGCAGACCCTGACCATCACCCCGGTCGGCGCGGCGGACCCGTCCCTGAACGGCACCAGGACGGTGACGACCTCGGGCAAGGCGCTGGACAACCCGGGTTCCTCGACCACCGCCGGCACCCAGCTGATCACGTGGACCCCGAACGCGGGCGCGAACCAGCGCTGGCAGTTCACCCAGCAGGCGGACGGCAGCTACACCATCGTCAACCAGGCCTCCAACCTGTGCGTGGACGACTACGCCGGCGCGACCACACCGGGCACCAAGGTGATCCAGTGGACGTGCACCGGCGGGGCCAACCAGCGGTGGCAGGCGACCAAGCTGGCCAACGGCCTCTACACGCTGACGAACGTCCACTCTGGACTGTTGCTCACCACGGCGTCCACCACCAACGGCGCTCTGGTGACACAGGAGACGAACAGCGGGTCGGCTTTGCAGCAGTGGTCGATCGGCTAGAAGCGGGAGGCGGGTCGCTGCGGCGGCCCGCCTTCTTCGTTCATCGGGTCAGCGCGGTCGTCTGGTGCGCGTGCGACAGCTTTTCCGGGTTGCGCACCGAGTACAGCCCGGTGATCCGACCGCCGTCCACCCGGATCGCCACCACCGCGTCCAGCTCGCCACCGATCCGGTAGATCAACGCCGGATACCCGTTGACCTGCGCGGGTTCCAGCACGCCCACGGCGGCGGCCCGGCCGAGCACCTCGACCACGGCGTCCACCCCCACGACCGGCGCCGGCGCCGCCGGGACGACCCCGCCGCCGTCGCCGACCAGCACGACGTCCGGCGCGAGGAGGTCCAGCAGGCCCCGCAGGTCGCCGGTCTCGACCGCCCGCCGGAACGCGTCGATCACCTCGTGCGACTCGGCGGGCGTCACGACCTCGCGCGGCCGACGAGCGGCGACGTGCGCCCGCGCCCGGTGGGCGATCTGCCGCACGGCGGCGGGAGTCTTGTCGACCGCCTCGGCGATCTCGTCGTACCCCAGGTCGAACACCTCGCGCAGCACGAACACCGCCCGCTCGGTGGGCGTCAAGGTCTCCAGGACCAGCAGCATCGCCATCGACACGCTGTCGGCCAACTCGACGTCCTCGGCGACGTCCGGCGCGGTCAACAACGGCTCGGGCAGCCACGGCCCGACGTAGGCCTCCTTGCGCCGCCCGAGCACCCGCAGCCGCCCGAGGGCCTGCCGGGTGGTGATCCGCACCAGGTAGGCGCGGTGGTTGCGCACCTCGCCCAACTCGACCCCGACCCACCGCAGCCAGGTCTCCTGCAAGACGTCCTCGGCGTCGGCCGCCGACCCGAGCATCTCGTAGGCCACGGTGAACAGCAGGTTGCGGTGGGCGAGGAACACCTCGGTGGCGTCCGGGCTCTCAGCCATCGCGGGGTCTCCTTGTCGCTGTGCGGCAGTGTCCTCACCAGACACCGCGCACCAGCGCTGTGTGACACCCTGTGACCCGCGTCACCCGACCGAGGGACTCACTCGGCGTTCATGTGCCAGGTGCTGCCGCTGACGTTGATCTGCGCCCGCGAACCTTCCTGGCCCCCGGCCGCCGGTTCGTCCACCGCCATCGCACCCAACCCCGCCACCAACACGGCGGCGGCCATCACCAGAGCAGGCCCGCGGCTCCTGGCACTCCGACCCCGAATCCCACCGAACGCCGGCAACGCCACCACTCCGCCATAGGCTGCCATCACCACTCCACCTCCTCCGCTCTGCCAGGGGGATACCCCGTGAGACGGAAGGTGAACGAGCGAACCGGTTTTCACCAGGAAGAGTGCTGGACACCCTGCACTGCCCGACCCTGGTCGGACGGAACTCTGTGGACGCCGGCCATTTAGGGCTTGGTGCCCACACCGATGTTCAGCGGGGCCGTGAGGGCGGTGGAGCCCGTGGTGGTGGCGTGGTCGCGGAGCATGCCGTCCAGGACTTTGATGGTGTCGGTGCGTTGGGTGGTGGTGAGGGTGGCGACCAGTGCGCCGGGGATCGGGTTGCTGCCCAGGCACCAGTCCCACAGTTGCCGGCCGTTGCGTGGCTCGATGCGTTCCTCGTGACTGGTGTCCACGGTGACGTCCCGTAGGCCGGACTCGGTCAGCCTTCGGTGCAGGACGTCCGGGTCGGCGACCTGGAACTCCAGCATGGGCTCGTCGTCGGGGGGTCCCTCGAATTCCGGTACCACGGCCTGTACGGCGGCGATGAAGAAGTGCAGGGCCTCGAAGCGGTCCGGGTCGCCGTAGGCGGTGAGGAACACGCGTCCGCCTGGCTTGGTCACGCGGACCATCTCGCGCAGGGCCGTCGCCTGGTCGGGGACGAGCATGACGCCGAATTGCGAGCCGGTGACGTCGAAGGTGTCGTCGGGCAGGTCGAGGTGGTGGCAGTCGGCCACGCGGGCCTGCACGTCCAGGCCCTCGGCCGTCGCCCTTGCGGTGCAGTGGTCGACCATCGCGGGCGACCAGTCGGTGGCCAGGACCCGGGCGCCCAGGCGGGCGGCGGGCAGGCTCAGGCCGCCGGTGCCGGCGGCTACGTCGAGGAACGTCTGGCCCGGCCGCAGGCCCGCGAGGCGGAGGCCGGTCAGGGCCACGTCGGCCTCGCCGGGGGCCACGTGCTCGTCGTAGTTCGCGGCGATCGCGTCCCAGGCCTCGACCGGGGAGGTGGGTTGCTGCACATCGGTCATGTCGGCACTTCCTTCCGGTTTCCCCTCGGTGTCCAGGACGCTAGGCGGGACGGGGGCGCGGCCTCTTCGGGCGAACGACCCAGTCGCCCGGAAACGGGCATGGGTAGTTCTGTCCACGCTCAGATCAAGGAGTGCTCGTAGGCGTAGGCGGTGGCCGCCGCGCGGGAGGGCGCCTGGATCTTGGTCAGGCAGTTGCTCACGTGGCGGGCGACGGTCTTCTCCGACAGGCCCAGTTCCTTGGCGATCGCCCGGTTCGTCCGGCCGGAGGCGACCAGGCGCAGCACCTCCACTTCGCGCGCGGTCAGGCCGCCGCGGGTGGTGGTGAGGGCGTCGACGCGCTCGACGTCCGGGGTGGCACCGAGGCGGAGGAACGCGGCCCGCGCGCTGTCTAGTTCCATCGTGGCCGTCTCGTGGTCGCCGAGCGCACGGCACGCCAGCGCGGTCAGCACCCGGACGCGAGCGGTCTCGTGGGGCGCGTCTAGTGCGCGCCATGCCGTCGCGGCGCGGCGGAGTTCGCGTGACGCCGCCTGCGCGTCGCCCTCGGCGAGCCGGACCGCGCCGGCCGCCGAAGCCGCCTCCGCCGCCAGGTAGGGCGAGTCGAAGGCAGTGGCGAGGGTCGCGAGTTCGTCGGCACCGGCCCGTGCCGCGGGCACGTCGTCGGCGGCGATCATCACCTCGACGTGGGCGGGCAGCACGCGGGACCGCGCGGCCGGGTCCTCGGTGTCGGCGACGACCCGGCGCATCACGGCGGCGGCCACGTCGGTCCGGCCCTGGGCGAGCCGCAGCAGCGCCAGGCCCGGTTCGGGCGGGCGGCCCGCCTCGCCGGCGCGGCGGTAGCTCTCCTCGGCCGCCGCGAACTCGCCGCGCAGCCTGCGCAGCTCGCCCAGCTGGTAGTGCGCCGCGCCCAGGGTGTCCCACCGGACCGGCTGGGACAGCAGCGCGCACGCCCGCTCGGCGGCCTCCAGCGCGTCGCCCCACGCGCCCTGCAACCGCATCAGCTCGCACCGGTGCACCAGGCAGTTGCCCCGGTACGGGACCAGGTCGGGCTGCGCTTCACACCACCGGGTGAGCGCGGCCGTCCACTCGCGGGCGCGGCGCAGGTCGAACAGGTCGGCGCACACCGCGATCACGGTGCAGTAGACGATCCCGGCGTACAGCGGCGTCACCTCGCCGGCCGTCACGCCCACCATGACCTCGTCCAGCAGCGCGACCCCCGCCGGGACGTCCCCGCGCAGGACCAGGCACAGGCCCTGCCCCAGGCGGGCCATCGCGACCAGGTCGAGGTCCCCGGACCGCCGGCCGACCTCGACGCCGCCGGTGAACGCCGCCTCCGCCGCCACCGGGTCGCCGCCCCACATCCGGGGGAAGGCGTCCCAGGTCCGCAGCCACGCCCGTTCGGGGCACTCGCCGCACCCCTCCAGCACGCGCTCCGCCCGCCCGAACCACCCGCTCCCGGGCGCGGTCTCACCCCGGAAGACCAGGCCCGCGCCGACCAGGACGGCGGCGCGGGCGGCCCGCCGCGGGTCGTCGCGGCGCAGGGCCTCGTGGTGGGCACGGGTCCACACGCGCGTGGACAGGTCCTCGTCGCCGGTCAGGTACGCGGCCAGCGCGAACCGCTCCAGGTCGTCCAGGTCCAGGGGCACGTCGTCGTCGGCCGCCGCGAACCGGGCGACCGCCGCGCCCCACGCCTGCCGCGCGAAGGACTCCCGCCCCTGCTCCAGCACGTCGGTCCTGGTCACCCCTCCAGTGTGACGTTGCCGGCCCCGCCGCGCGCCCGCCGCATTTTTGCGGATTGGAGGACATAGGGTCTGCGCACGCACCACCAGCGCAACCAGGCAGGAGCACGTCCACCGTGGCCAGAACCCTCGACCCCGCCCGCGTAGAGCAGGACGCCCGCAGCCGCTTCGCGGAGCTCGGCGCGGCGCCCCCGGCGGTGCGCGACGACAACGGGGTCGAGCACTCCCCCGCCGCCCGGTACGTCGAGGTCTGCCGCCGCGCCCGGCTCATCGCCGCCAGCGACGGCCTCGCCGACGCCGTCGTGGCCCACCTGGCCGCCGCGGGCGTCGAGGCCGAGGTCCACCAGGTCCGCGTCGACCCGGCCGAGGGCGACGAGCAGGTGATGGCCCTGCGCGCCACCGCCGCCGGCGCCCCGGTCCTCGTGCCGCTGCGCCCGGGGGCGACCACGGTGCGCGTCTACCCGTTCACCGACGACCTCGTGCTGTCCGAACCGGCCCTCCACGTGGTCGAGCTGCCCGCCACCGCCCGAGCGGGCGACGGCTGGGTCGACGCGGCGGCCACCGCCCAGGCGCTCGCACCCCACTTGCAGCCCTGACCTGCGGTTCCCCGCCCCTGACAGCTGTCAGGGGCCGTGTCAGCCCGGTGACTGCTCGGCGTCAGGTCCGGCGGCGATCGTTCTCGCCATGACCTCCTTCACCACGCCGAACCCGATCACCGCCACGCTGACCACCGCCGGCGCCCAGGTCCGGGTCACCGCGACCGAGCGCCCCGACACCGTGGTGCACGTCGAGCCGCTGAACAGCGCGAACAAGTCCGACCTGAAGGTCGCCGAGGGCGTGAAGGTCGACTTCGAGGCCGGCGAGCTGTCGATCAAGACGACCAAGTCCGGTGACAAGACCGGCTCGGTCGCCATCACGGTCGCCCTGCCGGCCGGCTCCCGACTGGTGCTGAACACGGCGTGGACCGACGTGCACGCCGACGGCCCGCTCGGCGACTGCGCCGTCAGCACCGCCTCCGGCCGGATCAAGCTGGACCAGGTCGCCGCACTGCGCGGCAACCTCGCGGACGGCGGGCTCACCGTCGAACGCGTGACCGGGACCGTCGAGATCGACGGCGGCGCGGCGAGCGTGCACCTCGGCGAGGTCGACGGCACCGTCCGGTACCAGGGCACCACCGGCAAGATCCGGATCGGCCACGCCCACTCCGACGTCGACCTCGGCGGCTCGAACGGCAGCTTCGACGTCGAGCGCGCCGACGGCAGCGTCACCGCCCGCGCCGCCGACTGCCCCATCCGCATCGGCCGCCTCACCCGCGGCAACGCCGACCTGGCCAACGCCTCCGGCGGCATCGAGGTCGGCATCGCGGAAGGCGTCACCGCCGAGGTGGACGCCGACAGCACCAAGGGGGTCGTCCACAACTCCCTGCCCGTCCGCAACCCGGGCGACACCACCGTCAAGGTCCACGCCCGCACCCGCCGCGACGACATCGTCATCCAGCGCGCGGCCGTCTGAACCCCCCAACACTCCGGAAAGGACCGATCACCATGAACACGACCACCGCGCACGGTGTCGAAGCGGGCTGGGGCAAGGTCGCCGACGTCTTCCGCGCCAACTTCGACGAGGACCCGGGCGAGGTCGGCGCGGCGTGCGCCGTCTACGTGGACGGCCGTCCCGTGGTCAACCTGTGGGACGGGCTCGCCGACCGCGAGGCGAACCGGCCGTGGCGCGAGGACACCATCGTCCAGGTCGCCTCCACCACCAAGGGCGCCACCGCGATCTGCGCCCACCTGCTGGCCCAGCGCGGCGAACTGGACCTCGACGCGCCGGTGACCCGGTACTGGCCGGAGTTCGGCGCGGCGGGCAAGGAGGACATCCCGGTCCGCTGGCTGCTGTCCCACCAGGCCGGTCTGCCCGTTGTGGACGGTCCGCTGACCTTCGAGGAGGCCTGCGCCTGGGAGCCGGTCATCCGCGCGCTGGAAGCGCAGAAGCCGTTGTGGCGGCCGGGAACCGAGCACGTCTACCACAGCGTGACCTACGGGTTCCTGGTCGGCGAGGTGGTGCGGCGGATCAGCGGCAAGTCGCTCGGCACGTTCTTCGCCGACGAGATCGCCGCCCCACTCGGGCTCAGCGCGTGGATCGGGCTGCCCGAGGAAGAGGAGCACCGGGTGTCCAAGCTGCACTACGCCGCGCCGTTCAGCCTGGAGGAGCTGCTCGCCGGCATGGTCAAGGCGACCGGCCTGGACGCCGAGACGGTGACCGCGTGGGTGCAGGCGGTGTGGGGCGCGGACTCGGTGCAGGCCCGCGCCGGCGAACTGGGCGGCGCTCTGGACCACACCACCGAGTACCACACCACCCGCGCCTGGCGCGCGGCGGAGTTCCCGGCCGCCAACATGCTCGCCGACGCGCACTCCGTGGCCCGGATGTACGCGGCCACGGTCGCCGAGGTCGACGGCGTGCGCCTGCTCGAACCGTCCACTGTGGAGCGGATGACCGAGGTGCAGACGGACAAGACCCGGATGCACGGCCTCCCCGAGGGCCTGGACATCCCGGCCGACCGCAGCTTCAACATGTCCCTGGGCTTCTGGCGGGCGTGCCCGCCGATGCCGATGGTCGGACCGGCGTCCTTCGGGCACCCGGGCTCGGGCGGCTCGATCGGGTTCGCCGACCCGGAGTCGGGCGTCGGCTTCGGCTACGCCACCAACCACTGGAGCTTCCGCGCCGACGACCCGCGCGCGGCGAACCTGGCCCAGGCCGTCCGGGACTGCCTCGGCTGATCCCCTGTGCCGCCAAGCCCTCCACTCCGTGCGAGTGGGGGGCTTGGCGGCGTTGCGCACGTGATCGACAGCACTTGACCGGTGTGCCGGTCGTCCAGGACAATTCTCCCCGCAGAGGGGAGTACCCACTCGGCTCGTGATCGTCACTACGGTCGCCCCGCGGCGACTCGGTCACAGCGCCACCGCGTCCGGTGGTCGGGGAGACCTCGGTTCGAACCAGAACCGGAGGACCCGGCCGTGCGCGTTCCACCTCCCGCCACACCCATCGCCGCCCTGAGTGCCGCGCGCTGATCCTGCGCCACGGCAAGCCTTTTCGCGTCTTCCGACGCCTGCTCACCCACACTCGCTCCCGCCGGCGGCACGGCACACGCGTGCCGTTTGGTGGGTCCTCTCAAGGGGGTCCTGTGAAGAACCATGCCTTCGCGCGCCTGCTCGGCGTGCTGCTCAGCGTCCTGGTGGCGGCGGGGTGCGTCTCGCTGGCCGAGCTGGCCAAGCTGGCGGGCCGCGTCGAGGACGCCGGGTACTCCGGTGTCTCGGTCCACCACCAGACCACCAACGGCTACGACACGATCTCCGTGTCCGCCTTCAAGCCCACCGAGACCGACGACGGCGAGGCGATCTTCCGCCTGATCTGGGACACCTACCCGGAGGAGGTGGACCGGGCCGTGGTCGCCGTCAACGGCAAGCCCAGATCGGCCACCGCGGCGGAGATGGAGGCTGCTTTCGGAGCCCGCAAGGTCCAGCCCGAGGAGTCGAGCACGGCGGCCACCGTGGCGTGGCTGGCCATCGTCCTGATCCTCGCCTGCGCGGTGGTGGTCGTAGTGGTCGTCCGCGTCCGCCGACGTCGCCGCCGGCAACTCCCGCCGCCGCCGTACCCGCAGGGGCCGTACTACTACCAGCCCTGACGACCGACGTGGCCCCGCCGGCCACCCGCCGGCGGGGTTTCGGGAAGTCGTGGCCGGCAACTCCGCGTACATGGTGATGGTCGAACGGTGGCGCCGCGCGCGCTCCGCCTACGCCGGGCGGGAACGGCGTCCGCTGGGCGGGTACCTGGCTTCGCTGGTGTCGTACGCGGTGCTGGTCGGCGCGGCGACGGTGGTCGGCAGGCGGCGGGGTGCCCGGCTGCCGGACCGGTCGTCGCCGGGTGACGTGGTCCTGCTGGCGGTGGCGACGCACAAGGCCGGCCGGCTGCTGACCAAGGCCTCGGTCACCAGCGTGCTGCGGGCGCCGTTCACCCGTTTCGAGGGTCCCGCGGGCCACGCCGAGGTCAACGAGTCGCCGCGGCACGGGGGCGGTCGGCACGCCGTGGGCGAGCTGGTGACGTGCCCGTTCTGCGCAGGTGTGTGGGTCGCCGGCGCGCTGACGACCGGCCGTGTGTTCGCGCCGCGCGCGACCGGACTGGTGACCACCGCGTTGACGGCCGTGGCGGTGTCGGACTGGCTGCACCTCGCCTACGACCGGGTGAAGAACCGCTGACCCCGGATTCCGAACGCCGTTCAGGTGGCGCAGTCCAGTTCCGCCCACACGGTCTTGCCGTCGCGGTGCGCGCTGACGCCCCAGTCCACGGCCAGGTTGTGCACGATGACCAGGCCCCGCCCGCGGTCCTCGCCCAGTCGGGACCGCCCGAGGGTGGGATGGTCGGGTTCGGCGTCGTCCACCTCGAAGCGGACCAGGCACGGGCGTGACGTGCGGCGCAGGCGGATGCCGCGAGGGCCGGAACCGTGGTCGTAGGCGTTGCTGACCAGTTCGTTCACCACGAGCAGGCAGTCGTCGCGGGTGTCGTCGGACAGGTCCGCCAGGGCGTCGGCGACCCAGCGGCGCACGGTCGCCAACGTCGGGGCCTGGTCGGTCAGCTCCCGGGTCAGCGGGTCCGGCCGGTCGCGGTGTCCGGTCTCCACCAGCCTCACGCCCCACTCCACGTGCCTGCGCGGGCGCCCGCGCCGCCGCGGGGACTGCCGCCTGGGGTGTCACCCCCTCGACCAGCCTAGGCGAAGGTCGGCCCACTCGACTTGCCCGGCCGGGTGCTCGGGCCTACGTTCGGTGGTCCGCGCCTGGCGCGGCGCGCCGCGAGAGAGGTGGGACGCGGTATGGCCGAGCATCCCGAGAGGGCGCTGAGCCTGGAGACCACCGAGACCGACGGGGTCGTCGTGGTCGAGGTGGTCGGCGAGGTGGACATGGCCACCTCACCACCGGTGCGCGCCGAGGTCTCCCGACGCCTCGACGCCCGACCGACCGCCCTGGTCATCGACCTGCGCGGGGTGGTCTTCTTCGGCACCACCGGCATTTCGATGCTCGTCGAGGCCGAGCACCACGCCCGCCGCCTCGGCGTCCCCCTGGGGATCGCCGCAGACCAGTCCTGCGTGCTGCGTCCCCTGGCGGCGACCGAGGTGGACTCCCTGCTCACCGTGCGCCCGGACCCGGCGGCGGCGATCGAGGCCGTGCTCCCCGACCGGCGGTAGCCACTCGCGTGCCGCCCCGATCAGGTGAACCTGGGCCGGGAGTTTGGGGCCGCGCTGTCGGGGCACCTCCCTCCCATGTGGCTGTGGAGACCGCCTGGGGTGTACCGCCCGCAGGACGACACGTGGCTGGTCGCGGAGGCGTTGGCGGGCGCGGGTTTCCCGGTGGGTGCGAGCGTCCTGGACGCCTGCACCGGCACGGGAGCCCTGGGGGTGGTGGCCGGGTTGGCCGGGGCGGGCGAGGTGACCGCCGTGGACGTCAGCCGGCGGGCGGTGGCCGCGGCCCGGGTCAACGGCCTGCTGCGCGGGGTGCCGGTGGAGGCGGTGCGGTGTGATTTCGGGGACCTGGTCGGACGGCGGCGGTTCGACGTCGTGCTGGCCAACCCGCCCTACGTGCCGAGCGGGTCGTTCGTGCCCAAGGGGCGCGCGCGGGCATGGGACGCCGGCGAGCGGGGCCGCGCGGTGCTGGACCGGCTGTGCGCGGTGCTGCCGTTGCTGTTGGCCGACAAAGGTTTCGCGTTGATCGTCCACTCCGAGCTGTGTGATGAGGACACGACGCTGCACCAGTTGCGCGGCGGCGGGCTGAAGGCCTCCGTGGTGGCCCGCCGCACCGTGCCGTTCGGCCCGGTCCTGCGCCGCCGGTCGGGGTGGTTGCGCGACAACGGCTACCTGGCCCCCGACCAGGAGCACGAGGAACTGGTGGTGGTCCGCGCCGACGCGCCCTGACCGTCACGCGAACGCGGTGACGTAGGTGAGCACGATGGCCAGGATGTAGGTCGGGTAGGCGACGCGGGCGGCGACGGCGAGCCTGCGTTCGGATTCCACCCGACCGCGGTTGACCAGGCGCTTGCGCAGCATCGCGATCAGGACGCAGTTCGCCGCCAGCAGGATGAAGGCGTAGTAGCCCCATTCCAGCGCGACCGTGTAACTCACTGACGGCAGTTGCGAGGTCACGTTGTTGAGCAGCACCGCTGTGCTCAGGATCGCCGTCACGCCCATCGACACCGGGGCCGCGCCATCGGTGGCTTTGAAGAACAGCGACAGGTAGGTGACTCCGATCAGCAGCACGAGCGGCAGCAGGTTCTTGACCAGGAACGGCAGCAGGTCTCGGGCGATGTCGACCTCGGCGGCGTACTGGCTGTAGTACAGGCCGCTCGCCGCACCGCCGGTCGTGGGTTCGCCCAGGGCGTCGCTGCTGCCCACCGTGCGCTGGAAGAACCGGACCGAGGTGGCGTGCCAGTTGGGCAGGTCGTCGATGCCCGCTTCGCTGTCGGTGCCGCTGCGCAGGTAGTCCTCGGGCCGCTGGCCCAGGATCTCCTTGTCGGTCACGTAGGTGACCTGGTCGGCGGTGAACGCCCGGTTCTGGAGGCTGACGGCCAGTTTCTGGTGGTCGAACGGGAAGCTGCGGAACTCCAGGCCGCCCTTGAAGCGGTCGGCGACGCGGTAGAGGCGGTAGGTCCGGCCGTTCTCGGTGACGTCGCGCAACGGCGTGCCCGGTTTGAGGTCCGCCTTGACGGCGTTGACGAACTGCACGTCGGAGGCCTTGTGGTCGCCGGTGTACTTGAGCCACAGGAAGAAGTCCGCGAAGTAGGTGCCGTCCCGGGTGTCCAGGTCGCGGATCTCGTTGAGGTTGATTCCGGTCGCCACGACCTGGCGGCGGGTGAGGTACCGGTCCCCCACCGGCAGGACCTCGCCGCTCGCCAGGCCCTCCCGCAACGCCTTGGGCGAGGGCGGGTCGTAGAGCCCGAGTTGGACGGGCGCGGACACCAGCCGCGTGCCGTCGCTGGTCACGAAGGACACCGGCATCTGCGCCGAACCGGCGGCGCTGAAGTACAACGGACCCAGCAGTGCCGGGAACGAGTTCTTGCGGTCCTTCAAGGCCGCCAGGCCGTCCCGGATCTTGCGGCGGTCCTCCGCCCGGTGCTGCTGGTCGAAGGCCAGGCCGCCGGTGCGCACGGCGTGCAGGCCGACCGTGAGGGCTTGGCGCGCGGTCGCGGCGGTCCACAAGGGACGGACGCCGAAGCGGTCCTGGTAGGCCTGGGACCACACCAGCGCCGGGCCGGACAGCGAGTCCAGGGCCAGCGGCGTCCCCAGGTGCAGGTCCGTGGTGTAGCGGCCGGGCGTGCCCTGCTGCTGCTCGTCGCGCAACAGCGCGGTGTGCAGCGTGTCGGTGCCCATCGACGCGGAGCCGAGGATCGGCGCGGTGAACCCCGCGTCCCGCAACCGCTTGACCAGGGCCACGCCGCGCCGCTCGGCCGTCGCCAGCACGACCGGGCCGGACGCGTCGATGGACATCACCTGCCGGGTGGCGGCCTCCATCGACGCCTCGTCGCCGACGGGCGCGGTGGCGGTGACGGTTCCGGTGAAGGAGCGCTGGTAGCTGTCGCGGATGGACTGCCCGTACTCGTCGTCGTCGTACACGATCGCGGCGGAGGTCGACCCGAGCACGTGCGAGGTGTACGCGGCCAGGAAGTCGGCTTGGGTGCGGTTGCCGAACACGCTGCGGAAGTACCACTCGCTGTCGTCGGTCAGCCGGGGTGACGCCGCGGACGGCGTGATCGCGGGGATCCCGGCCCGCTTGTAGATCTGCTGCGCGGCCAGGGCCGTGGTGCTGGCGCCGTGCCCGATGACGTACATCGCCCTGTCCTCGCGCACGATCTCCTCGGCGATGGCGGCGGCGCGGTCGGGCTGCCCGCCGTCGTCGTAGACCAGCAGTTCGACGGGCCGCCCGGCGACCCCGCCGCCGCGGTTCACGTCGTCCACCTGCATCCGCACGCTGTTCTCCATGTGCGCGGACGCCTCGGCCAGCTCGCCGGTCAACCCGGTCACCAGGGCCACGTGCACCGGCGGCCCGGACTGCCCGCCCCACGCCGACCACATGCCGCCCACCGCGAACAGCAGTGCGGCGACCAGCCCCACGGCCGCCCACGCCCACGGCCGCCGCCGCGCCGGCGCGACGTCCGGGCGCGGCGGCTCGACCAGGTCCGCGACCTCGGGCGGCGGCGTCGCCCCGGTCGCCGGGAGCGCCGCACGGGCCCGCAGGGTGGCGGGGTCGGCCACGATCTCGGCGGCGCGGTCCAGGCAGAACCGCCGCTCCCCCGGGTCGTCCACCAGTTCGGCCAACCACCGCCAGGCCGGCTCGTACCCGTCGTCCTTGGCGAGCGCCGACCCGAGCAGCTCACGTGCCCGCCGCGGGTCGGTTTCGCGCACCTTGAGCGCGGCGTGGGTGAGGCCGGACGCGGTCGTCGGCAGATCGGACACAGTTCCCCTTCCGCTGGAACAGCAGGGAACTTCGCACCGATCGGCGACGAGGAACAAACGGCTCACACGGTCGGCTGGGAGAACCACCGCATCGTGCGAATTCGACGGGTGACTCCGGTCACACCTGTCAGGTGTCGTCGTGGGAGAGGAGCTCGGCCAGTTCCGCCAAGACCCGGTCGGCCTGGTCGCCCTCGGCGGTGAGGAGGACTTCCTCGCCCGCCCGCACGCCCAGGGACATGACGGCCAGGATGCTGGACGCGTCGACCAGGTGGTCCTCGGCGCGGCCGATGCGGATGACGAGCGGCTGCTTGCGGGCAGCTTCGGTGAGGAGTTTGGCGGGGCGGGCGTGGAGGCCCGTCGGGGACGCGATGGTCACTCTTCTGCTGGGCAACCTTGTTCTCCTCACGCGGTGAGCGCCCGCCGGGCGCGGTGGGCCAGTTCGGTGCAGTGGGCGAAGGTGTGCTCGCGCAGTGCGGCACGGACGTGCGGCAGAGCGGGCGCGGACATGGACAGGCTGGTGACGCCCAAGCCCACCAGAACCGGGGCCAGCGCCGGGTCGCCCGCGGCCTCGCCGCACACGCCCACCGGCTTGCCGGCGCGGCGGCCCGCCTCGGCGACCAGGGCGACCAGGTCCAGCAACGCGGGCTGCCACGGGTCCAGCAGCGCGCCCAGCTCGCCCAGCACCCGGTCCGCGCCGAACGCGTACTGCGCCAGGTCGTTGGTGCCGATGCTGACGAAATCGACCTCCGCCAGCACTTCGTCGGCGCGCAGCGCGGCGGCCGGGACCTCGACCATCACGCCGACGCGGGACAGCCCGAACGACCGGGCCAGCGCGGCGAACTCGCGGGCCTCGGCCGCGGTCGCGATCATCGGGGCCATCACGCGCACGTCCGCGCCGTGGTCTGCGGCGGCGTCGGCGATGGCGGCCAGCTGGTCGGCGAGCAGCTCCGGTCGGCGGCGGGCCACCCGGTAACCGCGCACGCCCAGCGCCGGGTTGGGCTCGTCGTCGGAGTTGGCGAACGGCAACGGTTTGTCGGCGCCCGCGTCCAGGGTGCGCACCACCACGGGTCGTCCGCCGAAGGACGCGAACACCTCGCCGTAGACGCGCCGCTGCTCCTCGCGGGAAGGGGCCTCAGTGCGGTCGAGGAACAGGAATTCCGTGCGGAACAGGCCGACGCCCTCCGCGTCCACCTCGCCCTCAGCCGGGCCACCCACGTTGAGCAGCAACTGCACGGGGTGACCATCCGAGGTGGACCCGGGGCCGTGGTGGAGGGCCGGAGCCGCGACGGTCGCACGGCTCACCCGGTCGGCGAGTTCGGCGTCCGGCGACACGACGACGACCCCGCGCGTCCCGTCGACCACCACGCGGTCGCCGTCGACCAACGACTCCGCCTCGGCGCACCCCACGACGGCGGGAATGCCCAGGGCGCGGGCCAGGATGGCGGTGTGGCTGGTCGGACCGCCCTTCGCCGTGACGATCGCCAGCACCTTCGCCGGGTCGAGGGTGACGGTGTCGGCGGGCGCGAGGTCCGTGCTCACCAGCACGAACGGCTCCTCACGCACCGGCACCCCGGGGCTCGGCACGCCCAGCAACACCGCGATGGCCCGGTCCCGCAGGTCGACGAGGTCCCCGGCGCGCTCACCGAGGTACCCGCCGAGCGCCGCCAACGCCGCCACGTGCACGCCGAACGCGTCGTGCACGGCCCACGCGGCCGGACGCCCCTGCGCCACCGCGGCACGCACCCCGGTCACCAGGGCCGGGTCCTCCGCCATCGCGATCTGCGTGTCCAGGATGTCCCGGGCCGTCCCGTCGAGCCCCGCCGCACGCGCGCGCAGGTCGGCGACCACTGAGCCCAAGGCCGCGATGGCGACCTCTTCGTCGGCGGGGCCGGGCGCGGGCACCTCGGCAGGTAGCACCGGGGCCGCCGCCAAGCGGGCGACCACGCCGACCGCCTGCCCGCGACCGGCCGGGTTGCCGGTCAGTTGTCTGGAAGCCACCTCAGCTCCTCCCTCGACGACCACGGCGTCAGGGCTCGATCGTCACCTTGATGGCCGTGCCGCCGGCCACGACGTCGAGCGCCTCCAGCACCTTCTCCAGCGGCAGGTGGTGGGTGATCAGGTCGGCCACCGGCACCGCGCCCGTGGCGATCAGGTCCAGCGCCCGCTTGTTGTGCTCCGGGCTCGACCCGTTCGCGCCGACGATGGTCAGCTCGCGGTAGTGCACCAGGTTCGAGTCGCACGCGATGACCGGGTTGTCCTTCGGCAGACCGCCGAAGAAGCTGATCCGCCCGCGCCGGGCCGCCATCCGCAGCGCGTCCTCCTGGGTCTTGCCCGCCGCCGACGCGGTGATCACCACGTCCGCGCCGCGCCCGCCGGTCAGCTCCAGGACCTCGGCCACCGGGTCGACGTCGGCCGCGCAGATCGCGGCGTCCGGCTTGACCAGCTCGGCGGCCATCTCCAGCCGGCCGCGGTTGAGCTCCACCAGCAGGACGCTGCGCGCGCCCCGGGCGCGGGCGAGCCGCACGTGCAGGCACCCGATCGGTCCGGCGCCGACGACCACGACGGTGTCGCCGTCGCCGACCCGGGCCAGCTCCTGGCCGTTGAGCACGCACGCCAGCGGCTCGGCCACCGACGCCTCCGCGAAGGTCACGCCGTCCGGGATGCGGTTGACGCCGTCGACCTTCAGCACGTTCGACGGGACGACCATGTACTCGGCGAAGCCGCCCTCGAAGTGGTAGCCCATCGACAACTGGTTGGGGCAGATGGTCATCCAGCCGCGCCGGCAGTCGTCGCACTCGCCGCACGGGATGGCCGCGATGACCTGCACCCGGTCGCCCGCGGCCCACCCGTCGACCCCGTCGCCCACCGCCACGACCTCGCCCGCGATCTCGTGGCCGATCACCCGCGGCGGGTCGATGTGGTGGTGCCCGTGCCGGAAGATCTTCAGGTCCGTCCCGCACGTCGAGGTGTTGCGCACGGCCAGCTTCAGCTCGCCGGGGCCCACCGCCGGTTCGGGCGTGTCCTCGATGCGGATGTCGCCGGGCGCGTAGAACCGGGCCACCTTCACTGGGTCTTCTCCTCGTCGTCGATCTCGACCGTCCGCAGGATGCGCAGGACGGTGTCCGCGTCGGGCGCCTCGCGCAGCTCGGCCGCCTGCTCCGGCACCATCAGCACCCGCGCGAGGGCGCTGAGGACGCCGACCTGCTCGGTGTCCCGCGCGGCGATGCCCACGCACAGCCGCACGTCCTGGCCGCCCCAGTCGACCCCGTCCGGGAACTGCACGACGGTCAGCGCGGTGCGCCGGACGTGCTCCCGGGAGGCGTTGGTGCCGTGCGGGATGGCCACGCCCTCGCCGATGAACGTCGACACCGACGCCTCGCGCTCGTGCATGGCCGCCACGTAGTCGGGGGCCACCGCGCCGATCTCCACCAGCACCGCGCCGACCTGGTCGATGGCCGCCGCGCGGTCGCCCGCGGCGCGGCCCAGGCGCACGGCGTCGGCGGTCAGCAGCTCAGCCAAGTTCCCCACCGTCCCGGATGGCGGCTTCCACGCGGTCGAACACCGGGTCGCCCAGGAAGTTGTGGAAACCGAGGACCACCGCGCCGGAGGAGTTCTGCCGCGCCCGCGGCACCAACCCCTCCTGGCACAGCACGACCTGCGCGTCGGCCGGGATCTCGTTGACCGGGCTGTGCTGCACGGTCACCTTGTACGGCTTGAGCCGCTTGGCCAGCTGCGACGCCACCATGACGCTGCTGCCCATGCCCGCGTCGCAGGCGATGACCACCTTGCTGATGTCCTTGCCCTGGATGCTCATCCTCGACCCTTCGATCAGGCGGCGACCACGCCGCCGTTGCCAACCTGCTGCTCACGTTCCTCGCGGCGGGCGTCCCGGCCGAACTTCAACAGGGCCGCGGCGACCACGAACGCGACCACGGCGGCGGCCACCACGCCTGCGATCACCCCGAGGTGCGAACCCTTCGGCGTCACGGCCATCAGCGCGATGATGCTGCCCGGCGACGGCGTCGCCACCAGGCCCGCGTCGAACACGCTGAAGGTCAGCACGCCGGTCGCGCCGCCCGCGATGACCGACAGCAGCAGCTTCGGGTTGGCCAGCACGTACGGGAAGTAGATCTCGTGGATGCCGCCGAGGAAGTGGATGACGATCGCGCCGGGCGCGGTGGCGCGGGCCGCGCGCGGGCCGAACAGGGTCAGGGCGGCCAGCACGCCCAGGCCCGGACCGGGGTTGGTCTCGATGAGGAAGTGGATGGCCTTGCCGTGCTCCAGCGCCTCGGCCACGCCCAGCGGGCTGAGCACGCCGTGGTTGATGGCGTTGTTGAGGAACAGGATCTTGGCCGGTTCGACGATGACCGAGGCCAGCGGGAGCACACCGACGTCGAGCAGCCACTGCACACCGCTGCCCAGCGCCTTGGTGATCGACTGGACCACCGGGCCGATGGAGAACATGCTCAGCACCGCGAGCGCGCCGCCGATGATGCCCGCGCTGAAGTTGTCGACGAGCATCTTGAAGCCGGGCGCGGTCCGCACGCCGACCTTCTCGTCCCACAGCTTGATCAGGTAGCCGCCCAGCGGGCCGACGACCATCGCGCCCAGGAACATCGGGATGTCCGCGCCGACGATCACGCCGAACGTGGCGATCGCGCCGACCACCGCGCCGCGCTGCCCGTGCACGAGCCGGCCGCCGGTGTAGCCGATGAGGGTCGGCAGCAGGAATTTGATCATCGGCCCGACGAGTTCGGCGACCGTGGCGTTGGGGATCCAGCCGGTGGGGATGACCACCGCGGTGATCAGGCCCCACGCGATGAACGCGCCGATGTTGGGCATGACCATCGCGGCGAGGTGGCCGCCGAAGCGCTGGACGGCGACCCGGGCGCGGCGGGCGGGGGACGGTGTGTCGGTGACCTCGGTGTTGTGGCTCGTCATCGTTGACACTTCCACTCGTGCTGTCGGGACGGGGGAGCCGGCGGCGGACCGCCTGGGGTTCGGGACCGGCGGATCAGGTGTCGATCCGGCGTTCCCACTCGACGTCCGGGTGCACCACCACCCGGTGTGCGCGCACTTCTTCCGGGCCCGGCATGGTGCTGCCGGGCAACGACACGGCCGCCGCCCCCCAGGCGACGCCCGCGGCCAGGGCGGACGGGCCGTGCCCGCCGGCGGAGAGGAACCCGGCGAGCAGCGCGTCCCCGGCGCCGACCGAGCTGCGGGCCTGCGCCCGCGCCTCGGCGTGCCAGGTACCGTCGCCGTCGACCAGCACGGCGCCGTGCCCGCCGAGGCTGGCCAGCACCGCCCCGGCGCCGCGGGCCCGCAGCTCCCCCGCCGCGTCGACCACCTCCCGCAGCGTCCGCAGTGGACGGTCGACCACCTCGGCCAGTTCCTCCAGGTTGGGTTTCACCAGCGCCGGCCCGGCCTTGACCGCGGCCGGCAGCGCGGCGCCGCTGGTGTCCACCGCCACCTCCACCCCGATCGGGGCGAGGCGGTGGATCAGGTCGGCGTAGAACTCGTCGGGCACCCCCGGCGGCAGGCTGCCCGCCGCGACCACCCAGTCCACCCCGGGGGCGTGGTCGAGCACCGCCCCGAGGAAGGACTCCAGCTCGGCGGCGGTCAGCCGGGCCCCGGCCTCGTTGATCTTCGTCACCGTCGCGTCCGGCTCGACCACGGTGATGTTGCTGCGCACCGGTCCGAGCACCTCGACGCGCACGACCTCGACGCGGTACCCGGTCAGCAGCCGGATGAGCTGGTCGCCCTCCGGTCCGCCGGCCGGGACCACGGCGCGGGCCTGGTGGCCGTTGCGCACCAGGGCGCGGGCGACGTTGATGCCCTTGCCACCGGGCTGGACGTGCACGGCGGCGGCCCGGTGCAGCTCGCCCCTGGTCAGCCGGGCGACCTCGACGGTGCGGTCCACGCTCGGGTTGGCCGTCACGGTCAGGAACACGTCCACCACCTCGGCGGGTCAGGAGCGGTTTGGTTTGAGTGAGATTAGATGTGTTTGTGTGGGTATCGCAAGAGCTGCTTCGAAAGTTCCTGCGAGTACGCTGGAGAACCCACACGAACCCACATGGATAAGCTGAGCCACGCCGGCCAGCGACGCAGCGAGGGGCAGCCATGTACGCGGAGGAGCGCCAACAGGTCATCCTCGACCGGGCCAGGGCCAAGGGCCGGGTCGACGTCGCCGCGCTGGCCGAGGAGTTCGCCGTCACCACCGAGACCATCCGCCGCGACCTGACCACCCTGGAGCGGCACGGCCTGCTGCGCCGGGTGCACGGCGGGGCCATCCCGGTGGAGCGACTGGGTTTCGAGCCCGCCATCGCCGCGCGCGAGGGCGTGATGACCGCCGAGAAGGAGCGGATCGCGAAGGCCGCGCTGGCACTGCTGCCCGAGGAGGGCACGATCCTGCTCGACGCCGGCACCACGACCGCGAAGATGGCCGACCTGCTGCCGCTGGACCGGGAACTGACCGTGGTCACCCACTCGGTGAACATCGCGCTGCTGCTGGCCAACCGCCCCAACCTGACGGTGATGCTGGTCGGCGGCCGACTGCGCAGCCGCACGCTGGCCTCGGTCGACACGTGGGCGTTGCAGGCACTGCGGGACACCTTCGTCGAGGTCGCTTTCATGGCCACCAACGGCCTGTCCCTCGAACGCGGCCTGACCACCCCCGACCAGGCCGAGGCGATGGTCAAGACGGCGGCCATCGGCGCGGCCCGCCGCGCGGTCCTCCTGGCCGACCACACCAAGATCGGCAACGACTACTTCGCCCGCTTCGCCGACCTGACCGACATCGACACCCTCATCACCGACACCGGCGTCGACGCGGCGGTGGCGGAGGAACTCCAAGCCGCCGGACCGGCCCTCGTCCTGGTCTAACCGCTATCCGCCTATTCGCCTGTTCGCACGACGCAGAGAGGCACGACAGAACCTGCTGGCCTTGGCCGGCGTGCTCCGGGCTGCCTGGGGAGCGGATCGCGCCCTCGTGGCCCGAACTGCTCGGCCGGGTCGCGGACGCGGGCATCCCCGTGGTCCGCCCCGGCCCGACCGCGTCCGCGGAGGGCGAGGCCGCGCTGCCGGCGCTGTACCCCTACGCCAAGGACCTGAGGGAAGCGATCGAGAACGCCGAACTCCGTCCCGTCACCCCGCACTACTACCGCGTGAGTGCCGTGCTGCGGGAGGGGTTCGACGAAGCGTTGCGCAACAACGGCACCCTGCCCTCGGACTTCCGGCAACGCTTGGAGGACGCCTTGGCGGGCAAGTGACCTCGGGTTGGGGCGTCAGCTCGCCTCACTGCCGAAGCGCAGGGCCATTTCCGCGTTGACCTCCACGAGTCGCTGGAGGAACGCCCGTTCGTCCAGCCGTTTGCGGCGCAGCCAGCCGGTGACCTCGGCGTTGCACTTGCTCGCGTTGCACGAGCCGCAGGCGGGCACGATGTTGTCCAGGGTGTACCGGCCGCCGCGGGACAGTGCCTGCACGCAGTCCTTCTGGAGGGGTGTGCCGGTGGCCCCGCAGTAGGCGCAGCCGCCCCACGCTGTCTTCAGGGCGGTCCACTCCGTCGGGCTGAGGTCGTTCTCGGCGCGTTCCATCCGGCGCTTCCGCTTGCGCGCGGCGCGCACCCTCCTGCTGCCACCCACCGCCATGCGTGGACCCTACGCCTTTCCCGTGTTCCAGTGGATCACAGGCGGCCGAGCAGGAGGCGGGCGGCGGGGAGGTCTTGGTGGCCGGTCAGGAAGTCGCGCAGGGAGGCCTCGAACTCGTCGCTGTGCAGGGTGCCGTCGCCGTCGCGGTCCAGGTCGCGCAGTGCCGCGACGAGTTCGTGGCGGCGGGGGCTGTGGTCGAGCAGGCGGGCGTACTCGGGGCGGTGCACCTCGCCGTTGTCGTCGCGGTCCACCAAGTGCCGCAGGACCGCCGCCACCGCGCCGTACCCGCGTTCGGGGTCGGGTTCGCCGGGGTAGCGGTCTTCGGCCACGGCCTGGCGGTACAGGGCGAAGGTCACCGCGCCGTCCCGGGGTGTGCCGGTGACCTCGCGCAGGTCGTCCCACCACGACTCGAAGGCGTCGTGGACGGCGGTCTCGTCGTTCTCGTCCAGGTCGAAGTGCGTGCTGACCTCGCGGGCCATCGCCAGCAGATCGCTCCACCGCAGCACGCCGTCGCCGGTCTGGTCGAGCACGGTGGTGAAGAAGGACTCCGGGGTCGGCGCGTCCCGCTCACGGCGCGGGACGGCGGCGGCCCGCACCGACGCGGCGGCCGGCGGCATGTACCGCCACGCCTTCGGCAGCACGCCCACCGCCAGGCGAACCGCTTGGTGCACACCGCCCACGAGCAGGTCCGCGCCGGGCACCACGGTCAGCCGCAAACGTTCGCGGTACACCTCCGGCAGCGTCGCGACCGTGGCCTGCACGAAGGTGGACACCACGAGGTAGCGCACGGGCGCCCAGACCAGCGCGGGGATCGGCACACCGGGCGGCGGCGGGAGGCGGTGGATGCTGCCGGACAGCAGGTCCCGCACGGTGGCGTTGTCCTCCAGCACCTCTCCGACCATGCGGTCGAAGTAGGCGTCGAACTCGGCGGGCGTGGCGGGAACGTCCTCTTCGGACAGACCGAACAACCGGCCCACCGCCCGCCACTCCGCGTAGAACCGCTCGGTCTCCGCCGGCGACAGCGGATCGCCGGCCAACCGCTGCATGGTGACCACCGCTTCGAACAGCGTCAGGTGCACCCACGCCCGCGCCCCCGTCTCCTCGGCGGAGAACACCCGGCCGCGGTCGTCGGTCCCGCGCATCCGCCGGTGCAGGCGGTCCAGCCGGTCCAGCTCGCGGCGCTGCTCGGCGGCACTGCCGTAGACGTAGGTGTGCAGGCTCTCCAGGGTCCGGAACAACCTGCGCCACGGCCGCGCGTTGTACACCGAGAACCGGCTCACCGCCGCGCCGATCGCCGGGTGCGCGGCCTGGAGGACCAGCATCCGGTGCATCACCAACAGGAACCGCCACTCCCCCAACCGCTCCCAGGCGGCGGACCCCGGCCCCAGCTCCCCGGCCATGCGACACCTCCACCCGTGAGCCGCCAGACGTTAGTGCCCCCACCACCGCCGCCGGAACATCTCGGCGGCCGGTTCACCCGGATGTGCCGTCCAGGTCGGCCGCGAGTCCGCAGGAAGGCGGGGCGATCGCCGCGCCGGGTTCCACAGGCGGGGCGATGGCCGCGCCGGGTTCCACAGGCGCGGCCGGCATCCGCCCCGGATCGTCAGACCGCGAGCGGGAGGTTGGCCAGGCGCCACTCCAGCAGACCGTCCTCCAGGCGGCGGGCCGGGCGGCCCTGGCCGGCGAGGTAGCGGACGGCGTCGTGGGCCAGCACGCAGTACGCGCCACGGCAGTAGGCGACGACCTCGCGATCCGGGGGCAGCTCGGCGAGGCGGGCGGGCAGCTCCTCCAGCGGGATGCCGAGTGCGCCGGGGATGTGGCCGGCCGCGTACTCCTCGGCCGGGCGCACGTCCAGCACGGTCACCTCGCCGGACCGCACGCGCTCGAGCAGCTCCTCGCGGGTGACCTCGTCGGTGGCCGAACCCAGGTAGGTCGCGCGGGCGGCCTCGACGTCGGGCAGGTGGTCGTTGGCCACCCGGCGCACGAGCGCGAGCAGCGCGGCCACGTCCTCGCCGGACAGCCTGTAGTGGATCTTGGTGCCGGCGCGGCGGGTCGCCACCAGGCCGGCCTGCCGGAGGGTCTGGAGGTGCGCGGACGCGGTGGTCAGGCCCAGGCCTGCGGTGCGGGCCAGTGCCTCCACCGTGCGCTCGCCCTGCGCCAGCAGGTCCAGCAGTTCCAGTCGCTTGCCGCTGGCCAGCCCCTTGCCGACCCGGGCGAACTGCTCGTACAACGCGGACTTGGCCTCACGGTCCCCCATGCTTCCTCCACTAATCTTTGGAATAGTGTAGAGCCATGACCGGAGCACAGATCGTCGGGCTGGTCGACGAAGGGCTGGGCAACTCGGCCTACCTCGTCGACCTGGGCGACGGACGGGCGTTGGCCGTGGACGTCAGCCGTGACCTGCGCGCGGTCGAGCGCGAGGCCGCGCGGCGCGGGCTGGTGCCGGCCTTCGCCGCGGACACCCACCTGCACGCCGACTTCCTCTCCGGCGCGCGCCAACTCGCCTCCACCCGAGGTGCCCGGGTGCTGGCGTCGGCCGCGGGCGCGCGGGAGTTCGACCACCAGGGCCTGCACGACGGCGACGAAGTGGACCTGGGCGGGCTGACCCTGCGCGCGCTCGCCACCCCCGGCCACACGCACGAGCACCTGTCCCTGCTGCTGTCCGACGGCCCGCGCCCGCTGGGCGTGTTCACCGGCGGTTCGCTGCTGGTCGGCTCGGCTGCCCGCACCGACCTGGTCGCGCCGGACCGGACCGAGGAGCTCGCCCGTGCCCAGTACGCCTCGCTGCGCCGGCTGGCCGCGCTGCCGGACGAGGTCGCGGTGTGGCCGACGCACGGCGGCGGGTCGTTCTGCGCCGCGCCCGCCGGCGGCGACCGGGTGAGCACCATCGGCCGCGAGAAGGCGACCAACCCGCTGCTGGCCGTGGCCGACGAGGACGAGTTCGTCGCCGCGCTGCTCGGCCCGCTGGGCAGCTACCCGACCTACTTCCAGTGGTTGGGCGAGGCCAACCGGCTCGGACCGGCCCTGCTCGACCACTCCCCCGCGTTGCCCCCGCTGACCGTGGCCGCGACGAAAGCGCTGCTGGCCGACGGCGGACAAGTCGTGGACGTGCGGCCGTTGGCCCGGTACGCGGCGGCCCACGTGCCTGGGTCGCTGTCGATCCCGCTGCGCCCGGTGTTCGCCAGTTGGCTGGGCTGGCTGGCCCCGCCGGACCGGCCGCTGGTGGTCGTGCGCGACCCGGACCAAGACCCGGACGAGGTCCTGTGGCAGGCCCTGAAGATCGGCTACGACAACCTCGCCGGGGAGCTGGTCGGCCTGGACGGGTGGGTCGCGGCCGGGCAGCCGACCAGCGCCACCCGGCTGGTGTCCCCGCGGGAGGTCGAGGGCGTGCGGGTGCTCGACGTGCGGCAGCGGGCCGAGTACGCGGGCGGGCACCTGCCCGGCGCGGACCACGTCGAACTGGGCGAGCTGCCCGCACGTGTCGCCGACCTGCCCGACGAGCCCACGGTGGTGATGTGCGGTCACGGCGAGCGGGCGCTGGGTGCGGCGAGCCTGCTCGAACGCGCCGGGCTCCGCGACGTCGCCGTGCTCGCCGGGGGTCCGCGCGAGTGGGCCGACGCGACCGGCGGCGCCCTGGCGACCGGGTCGTGACCACCGCGCCGAAGCTCGGACTGCGCGCCAACCTCGCCCAGTTCAGCCTGCTCGTGGCGGTCAACGCCCTGGTCGGCGGGACGTTGGGCCAGGAGCGCACGGTCCTGCCGCTGCTGGCCGACCGCGTCTTCCACCTCGACGCCCACACCGCCGCCCTGACCTACATCGTCGCCTTCGGGCTCACCAAGGCGGCGACCAACTACGTGGCCGGCGCGTGGTCGGACCGGGTGGGCCGCAAACCCGTGCTGGTGGTCGGGTGGCTGGTCGCGATCCCCGTGCCGCTGCTGCTGATCTGGGCACCGCACTGGGGGTGGGTGGTGGCCGCGAACGTGCTGCTGGGGGTCAACCAGGGCCTGACCTGGTCCACCACGGTGATCATGAAGATCGACCTGGCCGGCCCCGACCGCCGCGGCCTGGCGATGGGCCTCAACGAGGCCGCGGGCTACCTCGCCGTCGCGGTCACCGCGCTGGCCACCGGCTACCTCGCGGCACGCTACGGCCTGCGCCCGGCGCCGTTCCTGCTGGGCCTGTCCTACGCCGCCCTCGGCCTCGGGCTCTCGGTGCTGCTGGTCCGCGACACCCGCGAGCACGCCCGCCTCGAAGCCCGCGGTCACACCGACGCCCGCCGGAAGGTGGTGGCGCACACCAGTTTCCGCGAACCCGCGCTGTCCACCGCGTGCCAGACCGGCATGGTCAACAACCTCAACGACGGGCTCGCCTGGGGCCTGTTCCCGGTCCTGTTCGCCACCGCCGGCCTGTCGCTGGGCCGGATCGGCGTGCTGGCCGCCCTCTACCCCGCGGTCTGGGGACTCGGGCAACTGGTTACCGGCCCGCTGTCGGACCGGTGGGGGCGTAAACACCTCATCACCGCCGGGATGCTCACCCAGGCCGCCGCACTCGCACTCGTCGCCGTGGGCCAGAGTTTCGCGGTCTGGGCGGTCGCCGCCGCACTGCTCGGCGTCGGCACCGCGATGGTCTACCCGACCCTGCTGGCCGTCGTCGGCGACGTCGCCCACCCGGCGTGGCGCGCCCGCGCGGTCGGCGTCTACCGGCTGTGGCGCGACGGCGGCTTCGCCGTGGGCGCGCTGCTGGCGGGGTTGGTGGCCGACCGGTACGGGTTGCGCGCCGCGGTCTGGGTCGTTGCCGCCGTGACCGCCGCCTCGGGTCTGCTCGTCGCGGTCCGGATGTACGAGACGCACCCCCGGCGGGGCTAGGAGCGCGGCGCGTACATGATCACGGCCACGCCGAGCAGGCAGATCGCCGCGCCGACGTAGTCCCACCCGTCCGGGCGGAACTTGTCGACCACCACTCCCCAGGCCAGCGAGCCGGCGACGAACACACCGCCGTACGCGGCCAGGATGCGGCCGAAGTGGGCGTCGGGCTGGAACGTCGCCACGAACCCGTACGCGCCCAGCGACAGCACGCCGGCGGCGATCCACAGCAGACCCCGGTGCTCGCGCACGCCCTGCCACACCAGCCAGGCCCCACCGATCTCGGCGAGCGCGGCCAGGACGAACAGCACGATCGAGCGCAGCACGGTCATGGTCAGGACGGTAGTGCGGTCGCCTGGCCGCAGGCGCACGTGGCCGAGCACTTGCGGCGGCGGGTGAGCAGCCGGCCGAACGCGGCGAGCGCGGCGACGGCCAGGCCGATGACGAACTGCCCCAGACCTGCGGTGAGCACCCCGGCCGCGCCCACGGCGGCGAGGATCGGCCCGAGGCAGCACAGCAGGCAGGCGGCCCCGGTGAACCACCACAGGCCGGTGCGGCGCCGGTCAGCAGCACACGTCGCCACGGGTGTTCCCCTCGTCGGCCAGGTCGGTGAAGGGCAGCGGGCACCCGGGTCGCTGGGCGCAGGCCAGCAGGTCGTCGCAGCCCGCGTCGAGGGCGCGCCGGAGGGTGTCCCGGATGACGCCGAGGTCGTCGATCTTGGCCTCCACCTCGGCGAGCTTCGCGGCGGCGCGCTCGGGCAGGCCCGGTTCCCGACGGCCGTGGCGGTGGGCGCCCAGGTCGAGCAGGTCGGCGATCTCGTCCAGGCTGAACCCCAGGCGCTGCGCCGCCTTGATCACGCGCAGCGCCGTGACCGCCTCCGGCGCGTACAGGCGGTGGCCGCCCAGGGTCCGCTCGGCCGGGGTGAGCAGGCCGATGCGCTCGTAGTACCGCAGCGTCTGCGGGTTCACGCCCGCCGCGTCGGCGAGCTGCCCGCTGCGCAGCGCGGTCACGACACGGCCTCGGCGCGGGCCGCGAGCGCCTCCAGCACGGCGGTCTGGCTGTCCGGCACGCGGATGTCCAGGTGGAGGCCGTCGCCGGTCGCGGTGAGCGCGAAGGTGAAGAACGAGCAGCACCCCGTCTCGCGCGCCATCAGGTCCGCGGCGCGGGCGGCGACCTCGGGCGTGGGGTCGAGGTCCACCCGCACGCCGGTCGGGTCGAGCCGCCGGACCGAGCGCGCGGAGGCGGCGAAGAGGTCGTCGAACTCCTTCTCCCGCAAGGGTTGTTCGGCGGTCGGCAGCGTGCAGGCGGCCACGGTGAGCGGCGTCCAGGACAGCGCTTCTGTGCTCATGGACCAACGGTAAGCCTGTACCCGGGTACAGGGTGCAAGCCCGACTGGTCGGATCAGCAGCAGTGGTCGCCGCGCCAGGCCTCGCGACCTTCCTTCACCGCGACGGCGGCGATGGCCAGGGCGACCACCGGGTCGGCCCACGACCAGCCGAACAGCGAGTTGAGCACCAGCCCGACCAGCAGCACGCCGGACAGGTAGGTGCACAGCAGCGTCTGCTTGGAGTCCGCGACCGCGCCGGCCGAGCCCAACTCCCGCCCCGCCCGGCGCTGCGCGTGCGACAGGAACGGCATGACCAGCAACGACACCGCCGCCAGCACGATGCCCACCGTGGAGTGGTCGGCCGACTCCCCGCCCACCAGGGACCGCACCGACTCGACGGTGACGCACGCGGCCAGCGCGAAGAACGACACCGCGATGACCTTCAACGCCGTGCGCTCGCGCGCTTCGGGGTCCGCGCCGGAGAACTGCCAGGCCACCGCGACCGCCGAGGCGACCTCGATCACCGAGTCCAGCCCGAACCCGATCAGCGCGGTGGAGGAGGCGATCGACCCGGCGACCAGCGCCACCACGGCCTCGACCACGTTGTAGGTGATGGTCGCGGCCACCAGCAGCCGCACCCGGCGGGTGAGCACCGCCCGACGCGCCGGCTCCGGGCCGGTCGTGGCCGGCGGGGCGCAGCAGCCGTCCCCGCAGGCGTCGAGCTGCTGGGGTTCGGTGCTCAGCGGCAGGTCGAGCCGCCGGAGTTCGGCGGTCACCGGAACGTTGAGCGGCCGGGGCCGAGTGGTCCGGTGGGGTTCGGTGCTCATCGGACCGCACCCGCGGTGGCCGGCTCGTCGTCCAGGCAGGGTTCGGCGGTGTCCACGGCGAGCACGACCTTGACCAACTCGCTCAACGCCCGCGCGAGGTGGGCGTCGGCCAGCGCGTAGCGGACCTGGCGGCCCTCGTAGGTCGCGACCACCAAGCCGCAGCCGCGCAGGCAGGAGAGGTGGTTGGAGACGTTGGAGCGGGTGAGGCCGAGGTGCTCGGCGAGTTTCGCGGGGTAGCTCACCCCGTCGAGCAGGGCGACCAGGATGCGGCACCGGGTCGGGTCGGCCAGCGCCCGGCCGAGTCGGGCCAGCGCGTCCTCCCGCGTCTCACACTTCAGCACGCGAGGAACAGTACAGCAGTGGCTGAACCCTCACCACTGTGCGATGAGCGGCGGATCGGGGTCGTGCCGCCGCCAGGACTCGGCGAGCCGGCCGAGGCGGGCCGGGGCGGCGATGCCCCGCACGGTGGCGATCCGGCCGTGGGCCAGGTCGAACGTCACCGCGCCCACGACCTTGTCCCCCACCACGAACAGGATGGCCGGGGCGCCGTTGACCAGCGCATAGTGGATCGAGGGCGTCCCGCCGGCGAGTCGGCGCTTGGCGGGGGTCGGCGTGAAGCCGGCGCGGACGATGGCGGCGATGCGGCGCGGGGTGTCGAACCGGAGCAGGGTCTTGGCCAGGCCGGCGCCGTCGGAGATCGCGGTCGCGTCGTCGGTCAGCAGCGCCACCAGCCGGTCCGTGCGGCCGGAGGAGGCGGCGGCCAGGAACTCCTCGACGATCCGGCGGGCCGACGCCGGGTCCACCTCGCCGCCGCGGGGGCGGTCGGCGGTGACGCGCCGCTTGGCCCGGTGGAAGTGCTGCTGGCTGGCCGACTCGGTGATGTCCAGGATCTCGGCGATCTCCGCGTGGCTGTGGGAGAACGCCTCCCGCAGGACGTAGACGGCCCGTTCGACGGGTGACAGGCGCTCCAGGAGCATCAGCACGGCCAGGGACACCGACGCGCGTTGCTCGACGGTCTCGGCGGGGCCGAGCATCGGGTCGCCGTCGAGGAGCGGTTCGGGCAGCCACGCGCCGGCGGCGCGTTCCCGGCGGACCCGGGCCGAGCGCAGCCGGTCCAGGCACAGGTTCGTGACGACCTTGGTCAGCCACGCTTCCGGCACCCGGACCAGCGCCCGGTCGGCGGCCTGCCAGTGCAGGAACGCGTCCTGCACGACGTCCTCGGCGTCGGCGGCGGAGCCCAGCAGCCGGTACGCCAACGAGGCCAGCCGGGTGCGGCCGGCCTCGAAGCGACCGATGTCGAAGCGATCGGCGGCGGTGTCCACGCGTCAGGACCCTAAGCGCTCACGGCCGCCCGCTGCCGCTCCGGCACGGCCAGGCGGTGCTTGCGCTTGGGCAGCATGAAGGTCGGGTGCGAAGTGGCCCACAGCGACATCCCGAGGATGCCGGCCTTGAGGCGCGCGGCACCGCGACCGCCCCAGAACTTGGCCTTCGCCTGCCCCTCGGCGTCGACCAGTTGCAGGATCCCGTCCCGCCGCCCGAGGCTGATGTGGTTGCCCACGTACTCCAGCTTGGTGGAGGCGATCTTGCCGCCGGTCAGGCGCGCCACGATCGCGTCCACGGCCTGCCGACCGGTGTAGCCGGCCGAGGCGCAGGACATCGGCAGCGGTCGGCCGTTGTCGCCGAGGGCGTGGGCGCTGTCGCCGGCGGCGTAGACGTTCGGGTGCGAGACCGACCGCATGGTGCGGTCGACGACGACCCGACCGTCGTCGGTGACCTCCAACCCGCTCGCGGCGGCGACACGGCCGACCGCGAACCCGGCGGTCCACACGGTCGCGTCGGACGCCAGGACCGAACCGTCGGCGCACAGCACGCGGTCGGCTTCGACGGCTTCGACCTCGGTGTGCTCCACAACGGTGACGCCCAGCCGGTCGCAGGCCCGGCGCAGGTGGGCGCGGGCTCCGGCGGACAGCCGTGCCCCCAGCTCGCCGCGGGCGACCAGCGCCACCGACAGGCCGGGCCGGGACTCGGCGATCTCGGTGGCGGTCTCGATGCCGGTCAACCCGTCACCGACGACCACCACGCTCCCCCGCCCGTTCAACGCGTCCAGCCGGTCGCGCACGCGCAGCGCCGAGGGCCGGGCGGCGACGTCGAAGGCGTGCTCGGCCACACCGGGGACACCGCGATCGTCGCCGTGGCTGCCCAGCGCGTAGACGAGCGTGTCGTACCCGAGTTCACCGCCACCCTCCGCGTCGGCCACCGCAACCACCTGCCGCTCGGGATCCACGCTGGTGACCCGGGCCAGGCGCACCCGGACACCGGTGCCCGCGAAGACGTCGACGAGCTTCGGCGCCGCGATGTCCTGCCCCGCCACGAGCTGGTGCAGCCGCAGCCGCTGAACGAAGTCGGGTTCGGCGTTGACCACAGTGACTTCGGCGTCTTCCGGGGACAGCCGGCGGGCCAGGTTCCCGGCCACGTAGGCCCCGGCGTAGCCGGCGCCGAGGACGACGATGCGGTGCTTCATCCTGTCGCTCCTGTTCGCTTGGTTGTCGGAGGTTGAGCGGGACAGCCCTCCGATTCCTGACAGGAACCGCGTGTGTCGTGGGTCACACCAGTCGTCGCACTCGTCCGCGGCGCGGCGATGTCGTGGGAGGAGGAGGCGTTGGTGGGGAGTCGAGCAAGTCGCGGACCTGTCGGAGAACGGCCCGGCCCTCAACCCGGGCGACCACGTGACGGTCCGCTACGACCTGGAGAACGGCCGAGTCGTCGACGCCGCCCTGGCCGACAACGACCAGGCGCACTGGGTCGTCGGCGGCATGCTGGGCGTGGTCATCCTGGGCGCCCTGTTCTGGAACCTCATCGCCTGGGCACCCGGCCCGAAACCCGAGTGACCGTCAGGGCCTGCCGCAGGGTATGTCGCCGCGGTCACCGAGTCCTCGAACAGCTCACCGACGCGCTGCCGCCAGTCGGTCGGAGAAGACCGCCGGGGCGGTCGGTGTGCCCGGGTGTGCCCGGAATGACCGTCGACTGGAACTCGAACAGGTACAGGCCGCCCCTCCCACCAGCGGCGATTCCCTGCCCGTCCGGCATCCACACGCAGTCGAGCACTTCCTCCTCGGTCCGCATCATCGCCTGCGCGGTGCCGGTACCCATGTCCCAGACCGACAAGGTGCGGTCGTGAGCAGCCACTGCGACCCGCCTGCTGTCCGGGGAGAGGGCGATGGCGTGCACCGCTTGGTGGTGAGCATCCATGTCGGCGAGTTGCGTCCCCGACTCGACGTCCCATACCTCGACGGTTCCGCTCCTCGTGGCGATGACCAAGCGCCTGGAGTCCGGTGACGCAACGGCGTGGGTCACCCAACCGCCAGGGCTGAACCGGGTCACCCGGCCGCCGGAGCGCAGGCTCCAGATCTCCACCCGACGGTCCCTGTGGACCACTGCGAGCCACTCGCTGTCGGGAGCCGCGACCATCTCCAGGAAACGGTCCCAGTGGCAGGGAACTTCCAGGAGGAGTTCGCCGGTGGCCACCGCGCGGACCTGGATCGTGTGGGACGAGGTGGCGGCGGCGATCCAAGCTCCGTCGGGTGACACCGTCATCGCGTGCACGTCCTGCTGGAAGTTCGCGATCCTCGCACCGGTCGTCGTGTCCCAGATCCGGATCGAGCCGCTGCCGTCCAATGTGGCCAGCCAAGACCTGTCCGCCGATGTCGCGAGATCCCACACCCGGTGCCGCAGACCAGTGAGCTCGGTTCGCAGCACACCGGCGTCCAAGTCCCATATGCGCACCTGGTGCTCGGGGTCGGCGTCCGTGTCCACGGTGGTCAACCAACTGCCGTCAGCTGCCGCCTTCACCAACCACACCGGCCCGATGTGCCCCGCGATCCTCAAGCGCTCGGTTGCCCGGGCCGTGTCCCAGATCCTCACCGCATAATCGCCGGCGGCGACCTCGTGCCCGATCGTGGCCAGCCAGGACCAGTCCGCCGCCGGGACGATGGCGCGGACTGGCACGCTGCGGTCCAGCGACTGGGCGCTGCCGACGTCGCCACCGACGTTCCACATCCGGATCGAGCCGTCGGCGCACGTCGCGGCGATCCACTTTCCGTGAGGCGACACCACGATCGAATTCATGGGTCCGGTGTGGTCGGTCAAGGCCAACCGTTCCTCGCCCGTCTCCACGTCCAGGATGCGCAGGCTGTTGTCCCCGCAAACAACGGCGATCCACGAGCCGTCCGGTGCCGCGGCCATCGCGCGGACGCGAGCCGGCAGATCGACGATCAACCGCAACGCCCCGTCGGCGGTGTCCCAGATCCGCACCGAGCAGTCGGTCCCCGCCGCGGCGATCCACGAGCCGTCCGGTGCCGCCACCGCTTCCCACACCTGTCCGGAGTACCCGGTGAGCTTGGCGCGGATCTCGGCCGTGGCCACGTCCCACACCCACACCTCTCCGGTTCTCCCGACAGTGGCCAACCAGTCGCCGTCCGGGGCGGTGATGGCCCACAACGGTCCTGCGTGGCCACGCAGGACCGATCGCTCTGTGCCGTCGGCGACGTTCCAGATCGACACGGTGTCGCCGAGTCCCGTTGTCGCGATCCAGGATCCATCAGGTGAGACCACCATCGAAGTCACCCTGGCGGCACCACACGCGATTGCCACATGCTCCTTGGCACTGGTGACATCCCAGATCCGCAACGTGTTGTCGTTGCCGATGGTGGCGAGAAAGTTCCCGTCGGGAGCCACGGCGACTTGACGCGCTTTGGTGGGCAGCACAGCGTTCTGCGTGCCGGTCGCGGTGTCGAGGATCCGCACCACTCCGTCCTCGCCGACCGTTCGGGCACGGTCCTCGCACACCACGGCGAGCCAAGCTCCAGAGGGAGCTGCTGCCAGACTGCCTACATTTAAGCGGAATTGAGCCCGTTCAGCTCCCGTCTCGACGTTCCACATGCGCACGGTGCCATCGGAGCCACTGGTGACAGCGGACAGCCCGTCCGCGGTGACCAGCATGTTCCGCACCCTGCCCACATGGCCTTTCAGCGTGCGGCGCAGCGCCGACATGGGCAGATCGGGAAGGCTCCACCTGTTCACCAGCCCCGGCGCGCTCCTGCCCTGCTCCAGCGCCAACGCTTGCAGTCCCCAATCGGGATCGTGTGCGACGCGGCTGTGCAAGACGTCGAGCAGGCTGTGTCCGGGTCGGGTGGGCATGAGGAGGTGCGCTGTCTTCCCGAGCAGCTCGCGCAGCCGAACACACCGCGCCGTGTCGACCAGGGCCAGATCTGCGTACGGTGCCGTCGGCCCGGACATCATCAGCCGGGCGCCGACCCAGCGCAGGTCGCTCGCGAGGGCGTCGGCCGCGTCCAGGAGCCCGGCGGCGAGGAGGTGCTCGACGAGGTGCTCCCACAGGTACCGCTGAGATCGATCGAGTTCCCACCAGGCGATGACCGCCTCGTCACCGTCCGACTCCGCATCCGGCGTCAAGGGTCGGACGCGACCCAGATCCGCAGCGATGTCGAGCAGCAGCGTTTTGTGCACCCGTGCAAGCTCTTGGTGCCCCATCTCCTCGATCAGGAAGTCGCGCACGACGTCGTGCATGGTGATCACGGCGCTCGCCTCTTCCGGCGCCAGCGCGAGCAGGCCCAGACCGTCGAGTCTGGCCAGCAGAGCGCGTGTCTCCATCAGGGACATGCCGCCACTGGCGCTCCAGAGGCGTCCGACGAGTTCGACCGGAATCGTCTCGTCCTCGGCGAAGACAGCGAGTTCCGCGAACCGCGACCGTTCCGACGAGGCCAGCAATCCCGTGCCGGCTTCGATCGTGCTCGCGACGGCCCGCTGCCGCTGGAACGGGTCGCTGACGTCGAGGTGCTGCGCTGACGCCCCGGTCAGCTCGTCGATGCGCAGGGCACCTGAACGGCGGAGCAGGCCCAGCAGGTCCTGGGCGCAGCGCACCAGGTCCGCGTTCGACTTCGTCTGGTCCACCAGGACCTTGTTCACCAGCCGCAGCAGCAGTGGCCAGCGGCCGGTTTCCGCCACCAGCTCGGCCACGGCCCGTGGAGGTAGCGGAGCGAGATCGGCGGTGAGCAACTGCCGTGCCTGCTCCGAGGTCACCTGGTCGACCCGCACCTGGATCGAGTCACCGGCCACCAAAGCGGGGATCCTGGTGGTGACCAGCCGCGCGCACTTGGTGCCCTTGACCGGAAACGCGGCTTCCTGCTCGGGGTACCACACGTCGTCGAGGATGAGCAGCCGGGCGGGACCATCGGCGAGCAGCGCCGCGAGGTGCTCGCTCGCTTGTCCCGGATCGGTGAACGAGACCGGCTTGCCGGGTTCGAGCCGTGTGATGAGGTCGTTCACCCGTTCCGCGATCAACGCCGGAGTCCGGACGTCCCGCCCGAGGGTCACCCAGTACACCCGGCCGCCGAACTGCTTCAACACCCGCAGATCGGCCCGGACGATCTTGGCGACGGTCGTCTTCCCGAACCCTCCGGCTCCGTGGACGGCAGTGGTGATCCCGACGGTCGTCCCGGCACGCCTGCTGAGCGCCGACACCACCTGGCCGACCTCGACCGGACGATCGACGACCCAGGGCTCTGGACGCTGGTCGACCGGCACCACCTCGGTCCACTGCCCGTCCACCTGCCGGTGCACCCACCACGCCGTCACGCCGGTCAGCGCGACCGCCACGGTGCCGGCGACCATCCACCGCAAGGGGTGAGCTTCCACCATCGGCAGCCACGGACCGGAACCACCGGTCGCGACGTTGACCGCCACCGCGACGAACGAAGCTGCTGTCGCCGCGGCCAGTCCAACCGCAGCCAACCGGCCGACCAACCACCAACGCCGAAGCGTCACCGTTGCATCTCCACGAAGGTCGCACGAACCGCTCGTTCACAGCCGACAAGCTCCACACCACTTGCGACGCGTCGTGGATCACGCCAAGCGCGTACCGCAGAACTCAGATCACCACGATCGGGCGAACCTTATCCAGGTTTCCTCGATCGCGTGGCAACGGCATACCTCAATCGGCGAAACATATCAGTGGACCCGACGCGACCTTGCCGCCTGGCGCACCGCGGCGACCGCTTACCGCAGCACGAGTACCTACTCGCGGGACAACTGCATTCCGAAGACCGGTGGATCTTTCCGCCGCACTTGGAATGATCAACAAGGCTCGTGAGGCAGCGGCGGGTGTTCACTGTTTCCGACACGCGACGTCAGTGTGTGCTCAACGCAAACCCATAACAGGAATGGCTGGGATGTGGGTGACGGACGGAGTCCGTCACCCACAATGCCAAGAACCTCATGGACACGCGCAGTTGCTCGCGCCGCCGGCCCGCAAGGGGAAGCGACGCGAAGCGGGCTGAGCGAACGCGCCGACTACACGGTTGCCCCATCCGCCGTTCGGAAGACCACGAGCTTGTCGAGGTCGTTCAGCAGTGCCTGCACCGGCGTCCAGCACATGGCGACCGTGTCCGCGTCCGGGGTGAAGTCCGTCTCGAACTGCCTGCGCGGGTGGATGTAGTTGCGGAACTCCCGCACGGGACGCATGAAGTCCTTCGCGTCGAGCTCGACCAGCCCTCGATCGTGCGCCGTGTCGAGGAGCAGTTCCAGACCCGCGCGATCGGCCGGGATCTTCCCCTTGCGACCGGCGAACCCTTCACGGAGCAACTCGGGGTAGTGGCTGGTCAGCACCGAGTAGAGCAGCCCTTCGACGAAGCTGCCGATGCCGAAGAGCGCGAGGAGGTACGAGCCGCTCGCCTCCGCGAACTGGCTCTCCCTGACCCGTGAGACCAGCATCTGGACCAACTTCTCCTCGCGGATCAGCTTGCGCAGCCGTTGCTCCACGTCCTCGACGTGGAGCACGACCTTGACCGTGCCGTTGCTCCCCAGCTCCCCGACCACCGGTCGGCCGCCGACGTAGCTGACCTCGAGCCTCTCCAGCTCGAGCACCTCGTTGACCGATCGACGGACGTCGTCCGCTGCCGCCATCCCCTCCAGGTACTCGATGGGGTCGCACAGCCGGCACAGGAAACGCTCGATGTCGGTCCGCGCGTGCTCCCGTTCGACCAGGGCGTCGACCAGCCAGCCGACCTTGGACGAGCCGTCGTAGTCAGGCGGGTCGATCCACCCGGCGTTGCGGAGGAGCGCTTCGACTTCGCGTCCCGTGCGCTCGTACGGACCACCCTGGTCGACCACGATCCTGGCAAGCCGTTCCACCGTCTTGGGGTCTAGCGGAAACATCATGCTCCCTGTCCGTCGACGAGCTGCTGAGCGCGCATCAGGGCGTGGCCGATGCGCTGTTCCATCTTGTTGGTGCGCCTGCGGAAACCGAGTTCGTCGATGCCCTGACCGATGCGGGTGTCGCGATCGACCTGCAACCGGTCGGTGAGCAGCCACAAGCACAGCTCGACCAACTCCCGGTCCGAGTAGTCGTCGATCTTCTGCCGTCGCGGCTCGGAGAGGAATCCGGGGCGAGGACCGCGTTCGACGGCGACTTGTCGCGGCTTCGGCGGGGGTGCGGTAGTCGCCGAGGGCGGAGCGATGCCACGTTCCGCGTCGAGCATGGCCTTCTCCCAGCTCTCCACGATCATGGCGGTCTGCGTGGCTCGATCGCGGAACCATTCGCTCGCCCACACGCGGTGGAACCGCCAGCCGAGGCGTTCCAGGTGCTCCTGGCGGAGCCTGTCGCGGTCCCGGGCACTCCCCAACCGGTGATAGGTGTCGCCATCCGCCTCGACGGCCAACACCATCCGACCGGGCTGGTCCCTGTGCCCCAAGGCGAAGTCGATGCGATAGCCGGCCACGCCCCACTGCGGGACGACCGGAACACCGGCATCGACCAGGGCGTCGTAGACGCTCCGCTCGAAGCCGTTCATCTCCTGCTTGCCCTGCGCACCGACGAGGCCCAGTGATCCCCCGTTGTCCGCGAACTCCAGGTACTGGCGCAGCAGGTCCGCGCCAACGCTCTTCGGGGACATGTCGAGCGGGGAGAACGACGTGACGATGTCCACCCGCTTCCGCGCGCGGGTGATCGCCACGTTGAGACGCCGCTCGCCCCCTTGGTGGTTGAGCGGACCGAAGGAGGTCATGCTGAGTTTGCCGCTCATCGCCTTGGCGGCGCCGATGCTGAAGATGATCGCGTCGCGCTCGTCGCCTTGGACCTGCTCGATGCTCTTGACGAACAACCGGCGCCCCGCACCCTGCATGCGCGCGTTGAACTCCGCCAGCTCGTCGTTACCGGCGTTGGCGCGCCGGAGAGCGAGGTCCACGAGCTTTGCGTGCTTGATGCTCATGGTGATGACACCGAGGGTGTCCTCGGGAGTGGCGCGGGCGTGCGTCAGCACCAGGTCGACGACCTTCTCCACCTCGGCTTCGGGGGAACCGTCACGTCCCGGTGCCACCCGACCGTCGACCTGGTGCAACGACAACGGGCTCACCGCTTGGCAACCGGGGAAGGTGATCAGCTTCCCCTGGTAGAAAGCCTTGTTGGAGAACGCGATCAGCCTCTCGTCCTGACTTCGGTAGTGCCACTCCAGCATCCGGGTGTTCGGGATGAAGGCGCTCAGGCAGGCGAGGATCGACTCGAAATCGCGGACCTGGGGTGTGTCGGGCTGGTCGTCGTCCTCGTCGTTGTCCGAATCGCCGCCGCTGAGAGCGTTGCGGAACCAGGCGCTGGGTGGCAACTGGCGCTCGTCCCCCGCGACGACGAGCTGCTTGCCGCGCATGATGGCGGTCATCGAGTCCTGCGGCTCCACCTGGCTGGCCTCGTCGAAGACCACCAGGTCGAACAGCCGCTGCGCGGGCAGGAGCCTGCTGACCACGATCGGGGACATCGCCCAGCACGGGCGGGCGGCGAGCAGGACGTCCGGCGCCTTGGCGACCAGCTTCCGCAGCGGCATGTGCCCCCGCTTGCGCTTCGCCTCGGCGCGGACCACGTCGTTCTGGTCCGGGTACGCATCGCGCGCCGCACGCAGCCTCTCGGCGACGCGCCGACGCACGCGCTGGGCGTTGAGCTGGAAGTGCGATGTGTCGAACTCGCGGAACTCGGACACGACGTGGGAGTGGTGCAGGCCGGCGAACTGCCCCAGGTGCGGGATGCGCACCCGGTACTCGTCGAGCAGGGAGCTGTACCACGAGTGGCGGAACATCGTGCGCGCAAGTTCGGCGTCCGCGTTCCGCTCCACCAGGACGTCGAGGAAGCGGCCCAACCCCATGCCGACGAGTCGATCGGTCAACTCGTTCAGCATCGGGACCTGGAAGAGGAAGTCCCGCTCCTCGTGCAGCCGCCCGACGTGCGTTGTCACCTCGTCCTCCGACCACTGGTCGGCTTTGGTCAGCTGCGCTCCCATCGCCACAGCGGCCAGTTGGTCGCGGGCCTTCGCGATGTCCTTGAGCGTTTCGGCGAGACCGACGACTTCCTGCGGCGCACCCCCTCCCACCGCCAGCTCCTGCCACCGGTCGCGCTGGGCGAGCGCCGCGCGCAGCTCCGCGTGCAGCGTGCGCCGGTCGCACTTCCCGGCCTTGCGGAGCGCCGCGGCCACCTTGCGCACCTTGTACCGATGCCACAGGTTCAGCGGTCGCGGGTTGGCCGACCGCCACCTGCGGTCCCCGGTGGCGAAGCAGTAGTCCTGGAGTTCGTCACCGAACACGTCCTTCTCGAACAGGGTCAACGTGCCTTCGACGTGGCGCAGGAGCGCCAAGACCTGTTCCCAGCCCGGCAGGTCCGTGGGGCGTTGGAAGCCCACCTGCCCGATCAGGCGGCGCATCCGGTCCTGCGCGTCCGGCCACGTCTTGGCGTGCAGCTCGTCGAGCTGCACGACCACGTCCTGCACCTGCTCGGGCGTGCGGATCTCGGAGTCCGACCAGGCGGACTCGCCGCGGTGGAAGCGGAGGCCGTCCGAGTTGACGAACCGCATGAGGTCGTCTTCGACCCGCCGAACCGTGTCACCGTGCAAGTCGCGCAACTCGGCCCCGCGGAAACGCACCGGGTTGTCGCCCTTGGGCGGCAGGGCCAGGAGGTTGTCGTAGAGGGAGAACGCCTTGACGCCCCACGGCTCGATCGCGGCGTGCAGGGCCCGGTCGTGGTGCAGCAGGTGGTCACGTCGTTCGGTCAACCGCTCGTGCAGGCCGTCCCCGTCCGCAGGCGGCTCCTTGCTCGCCCTGTCCAGCGACTCCGAGACCTGTTGCGCGACCTGCCGCTTGTCGAGCTTCTGCTGGTGGAGGTCGAACACCAGGTGCCCCAGGTCGACGTGCTCCAAGCGGTTGGTGACCGCCTCGATCGCGGCACGCTTCTCCGCGACGAACAGCACGCGCCAACCCCTCGCCGCCGCGGCGGTGATGATGTTGGCGATCGTCTGGCTCTTCCCGGTTCCCGGTGGCCCTTGGATCACGACGTGCTGCCCGGCCATCACCGCGTTGACCGCGCGCTGCTGGGACGAGTCCGCGTCGAGCACGAGGAACTCGTCCCGGGGGACGACCGCATCGGGCTCGACCGGTTGGTACCCGCCGGCAGATTCACGGAGTTGACGCTTGGCTGGTTCATAGCCCGCCGTCGCGGCGATGACGTCGTGCCCCGCCAAGAGCTCGGCGCAGTCCTTCAGCTCTCGGACCATCGGCAGCTTGTCGAAGCTGAACGTGCTGGCGAACAGCCGCTCCTCGAACTCGGCGGTGCGGCCGTGCTCGGCCACGAGGTCACTCAGCACCCGGTACACGAGTCCCGCGTGCGTCGTGCGGTCCTCGTTCTCGTCGAGCTTGGCGTTCAACTCGTCGGTGAGCTGTTCCACGTCGAGGTCGATGCCGTGCTGGCGGTTGAGCGCGTACAGCAGCACCGGGTTGACCTCAGGGGCTCCGACCATCTCGAGCACGTAATCCGTCTCCGCCGCGGTGCGGGGTGTGATCGTGAGCGGTTGGAGGACCAGAGGTGCCCGCAAGGGCTTGACCGGTGCCGTGCCCTTGGTCGATGTCGGCTGCAACAAGAAGAGCCCGTGGGCCAGCTTGCCCACGTCGTCGATTCCTTGTTCCTCCTGGAAGGTGAGCATCCTTCGCCGCAAATTGCGTGCTCTCTGACAGGCTGCCGCGTGCGCGTCACCGGCCGCCACCAAAGTGTCGAGCCTGGTTTTGCGACCCGAGAGCAGTTGCGCGATGGCTTCGGGAGTGGCCGCCGTCAGGTCGAGGCTCCACGTTTTGCTATCGCGGTAGTAGAGCAGTGTGTTGTTGGGGCCGAAGTCGATCAGGTCATCCGCCCACGACTCAGCCTTGGCCTTGACGAGTTCAATCCGAGCACGGTCGACGCCTATCGCCACCTGCTCTTCCCCCTTCGAAACGCTGCGATCGGCGCAAAACACCGAGCCCGCAGAGCACTGGCGAGCCGATCAGTATGCCGAAGGGAGCCGATGCCGGTCAGCGTCCGTTCAGGGCATACCCAGGACCACGATTGGGCGTGCGGGATACCGAGGGTGGAATACTTACCCCGATCAGCCCCGCTATCCGCACAATTGCGGCATTCCAGAAGGCGGGAACGTGCTATGCAACAGCCAAAGCAACCCAGCGCTCGACTTTCCGAGCCCTTGCTGAGCACAGAAGAACAGGCACTTACAGCGAAAGGGCGCCCCGAGCGGGGACGCCCTTTCGCACTGGAGCGAGGGATCAGCCGACGAACGCGTAGAGCACGCTGTGCGCGATCTCCGCCCCGCCCACCTTCACCCGCAGAGCCGCCGAGTGGTCGCCGAGGGCTGTGCCCTTGGCGGAGGTCGTGGTGACGGTGATGGTGATCGAGCCGGTGGCCGGGATGGTCACCGAGGGCGGGGCCGTGAAGGTCACGCCTGTGCCCTGGACCGAGTCCACGGAGAGGGTCGCGGTTTGGGCGGCGCCGGTCAGGCTGGTCAGGGTCACCGTGGCCGTGCGGGTTTGGCCCGCGCCGCTCGGGATGGTGCCGAAGGACGTGCTGACCGGGCCGATGGCGATCTTCGCGTCGACCGCCGCGAGCAGGTCGGCCAGGCCCGAGCCGGTGACGTTGACGTCGCGTTCGACCGTCGTGCCGTCGGTGTAGCGGGTCAGGACGCCCTCGCTCGCGGTGTTCACGATGGCCGAGCGGACCTGTTCGGCGGTCCACGTCGGGTGGGCGCCGCGCACGACGCCCGCCATGCCCGCCAGGTGCGGCGTGGCCATCGACGTGCCCTGGAGGAACGTCCAGCAGTCGGGCGAGCCGCCGCACAGGTGGGTCGGGATGCTGGACAGGACGTTCACGCCGGGCGCCACCACGTCCGGCTTCACGCGGCGGGCCGAGGTGTCGGTGGGGCCCTGGCCGGAGAAGCCGGCCATGATGTTGTCGTTGCCGGTGCGGAAGTACGCCAGCGTGGCGCCGATCGTAGCCGGCTGGCCGTTGGCGGCCACCAGACCCGCGGCGGAACCCCGGTCCACCATGTACGCCGGGATGGTCGGCGTCGGCTGCACGGCCGCGTCGCCGCCCATCGCGATCGGGTCGCCGGCCACGTTGTTCACCACGACCGTCGCGACCGCGCCCGCGTCCTGCGCCTTGCGGACCTTGGTGGCGAAGCTGCACGTGCCGCGCGAGACCACGGCGACCCTGCCGGTCAGGCTGCCCGCGGGCAGGGTCTCGCAGGCGACGCCCAAGCCGTTGGTGGTGCCGGTGACCACGCCCAGCGGGGCGGTCAGCGGTGCGGGGACGACCGGGAAGTCACCGGCGGCGGAGCGGTAGGTGGTCGCGCCGACGGTGATCGCGGCGCCGACGAAGTGGCCCACGGTCGAGGCGCCCGCGGTCAGCGCGCGCTCGGCGCTGCCCGTCGAGTCGACGGTGTAGTGGCCGGGACCGCTGTTGCCCGCCGCCACCGCGACGACCATGTTGGCCCGGTCCAGGTTGTCCACCGCGACCGTGCCGAGGTCCTGCGCGCCGGAGGCGTTGCCGCCGATGCTCATGTTGATGACGTCCATGCCGTCGACGTACGCCTCTTCCATCGCGTCGACGAGGTCTTCGTTGCGGACGCTCTGCACGTCGGCGGGGAAGACGTTGTAGTTGCCCAACTGCGCGGCGGGCGCGACACCGGAGACGTCGTAGGGCGCGGTGACGCCGTTGACGGTGGTGGGGGTGTCGAGGTTGCAGGCCACCGTGCCGGCGACGTGCGTGCCGTGCTCCTGGACCGCCTCGGGCGTGTAGCCCTGCTGGCCGCCCTTCATGTTGAACACCTTGGCGACGATCACCTTGTTGTTGGTGAACCGCTTGTCGCCCAACTGGGTGGTGGCCGGGAACCCGGCGTCGGAGAAGCACGGGTGGGTCTGGTCCACGCCCGTGTCGATGATGCCGATCTTGACACCCTTGCCCGCGTTGGCGTCCCCGCCGACCTGGCTGGACCGCCACGCCTGCACCGCGCGGACCAGACCGAGGTCGGGGTCGCTGACGTCGGCGGTGGTGTAGGTGCGCTGGTACTCCGCGCGGTTCACCTGGGGCGCGCCGCGCAGGGTGTCGAGCGAGGTGCCGTTGAGCCGGACCGCGACGGCGTTGAGGGCGAGGTCGTACTCGTTGACGACCTGCGCCTTGGGCGCGTTCGTCCGCAGCCACGCCTTGAAGTCGTTGCGCAACGCGGAAAGCGCGGCCCGCTCGGACTTCACGGTCGCGCTGGAGAAGTCGATCTTCTTGCCGGGCGCGGGTTTCGTGCGCGCGTTGACGCTCAGCGGGTCACCCTTGAGCTGCACCAGTGCACTACCGCTGTCCACCCCCGCCTGCGCGGCTTTGTCACTGCTGGCAGCGTTACCCCCGACTGCGGCACCACCACCCGGCGAGGCCGACAGCGGGCCGACGCACACGCCCACCGCGGTGGTGACGACGGCGGCGGCGACCAACCCTCGTCGAATGACCTGGGTCCTCATCACGACTCCTCCGTGGACGAGAGCGCCGACACAGCGCGCTCTGCCGGTGCCGGGAGGGTAAACCGCGCAGGAGGGGATTGGTATTTTGACCGTAAACCGTATTGCCGCCGGCGACATCCGCCAACGTCCACAGTGGACGCTACCGTCAGCCCGCGTTAACCAGGGTTTGTTCGAACAACCGGAACAGGTCGTCGTACCGGCGGCGCAGTTCGTCGACCAGCACGGTGCGCCCGGACTGGATCAGCGCCGCGCACTCGCGCGCCACGGCGTCCGCAGTGGGCACGTCGATCAGGCCCTGCGCGAGCATCCGGAACAACGCCGGCTCCACAGTGTCGACCTTGCTGCTGAAGTGGCGGAAGTTGGTCAACCACTCGATCGCCTTGCTGCCGGTGCTCGGGTGCACCTGGTGGTGGTTCAGCGCGTCCGGGGCCACCGCCACCCGGGCGCCGGCCTGGACCAGCCGGTAGCAGAGGTCCGTGTCCTCCAGGCCCCAGCGGGTGAAGCCCTCATCGAGGAGGCCGACCTCGACGACCTGCTCGCGCAGCGCGGACATGTTGCCGGTCGTGCCGATCATCCACGACAGCGCGAAGTCGGCCGGGTCGGGGAAGACTTCCAGCACCCGCTGGACGTGCTGCTCCCACCACGGCTCCGGCACCCCGTAGGTGGCGAGCACGCGGCCCAGGTCGGTTTCGATCGCGTGAGCATCGACAAGCGCGACTTCGGTGTCGGACTGCGGTAACTCCGCGAGCAACGCCGTCAGCCGCTCGTCCGTGCGCAACTCCGGGTGCCAGTGGGTGAGCACGCCGCGTTGCCCGCCCTGCACGAGCAGCGCCCCGCCGGCCGCGAACGCCTTCGCGTGCTCCGCCACGAAGTCCGGCGAGACGATCCGGTCGTCGTCGGAGAACACCACGACCTCGCCCGCCGCCACCCCGACCCCGGCGTTCCGTGCCGCCGAACGGCCCTTGTTGTCCTGGCGCACGTAGGTGATCGGCAGCCGCTCCGCGTACCGCCGCACCACCTGGGCGGTGTCGTCGGTGCTGCCGTCGTCGACGACGACGAGTTCGTAGTCCCGCAGCGACTGGCCGACGTAGGACGCCAGCGTCAGCTCCAGGTACCGCGCCTTGTCGAACGTCGGCATGACCACGCTGATCGCCGGAACCGCAGCTGCGCTCGCCATCGTTGTTCCTGTCGCATGTGGACGGACGATCTGGCCGGGTGCCGCGGATCGGCGCGACGCCCCGAATGTAGTGGTCACGCCCCGCCCACTGCAACCGCTCCCAGGCACGGCTCCGACTCGCGGTCGGGCGGGGTCAGGCGATGAGGGTGGCGTCGAACAGGAGTTGGGTGGCGTGCAGGCTGCCGGTCACGCGCAGGCGGTCCGCGTCGATCGCCTCGGCCACCGTCTGCTTGCCCAGCATGAGCCCGTCCAGCGTCTCCGGGTCGGCTTCGATCGCCGCGTCGGGCGAGCCGACCGCCTGACCGCGCACGGTCTCCACCAGCTCGCCCTCCACCACCCGCATGGTGAACCGGTCGCGCCCGATGTGGACCTCGTAGTCGGCGGTCCAGCGGCGGCGCTCGTCCGGGGTGAAGCACGCGCGCAGGTTGAGCATGATCGAGTCCGCCCCGACCTCGCCCTCCAGCGGCAGCACGGGCGAGCGCACGCCCCACAGGCCCAGCGCCGTCACGATCGGGTCCAGCTCGGCGCCCCACTCGGTCAGCTCGTAGACCCGCGACCCGGCGGGCGGCGGCAGCGTGCGCCGCCGCACCACACCGGTGTTCTCCAGGTCCCGCAGCCGCTGGGCGAGGATGTTCGGCCCCGCGCCGGGCAGCCCGGCTTGCAGGTCGGTGAACCGCTTGGGCCCCAGCAGCAGGTCGCGGACGATCAGCAGCGCCCAGCGCTCGCCGATCACGTCGAGCGCCTGGGCGACGCCGCAGCCGTCGCCGTATCTCCGCTTGAGGTGCACGTTCCCCATGTTACCTCCCTCTTCAGCGCATCCTTGCATCACAACCAGGAGTTGCTGCTACTGTTTATGAAGTAACTAGTCCATGAGCGCAAGGAGAACGACGGTGGCGAAGCTGAGCGGCAAGACGGCCCTGGTCACGGGCGCTTCACGGGGCATCGGGCGGGGCATCGCGCTGCGCCTGGCGGCCGACGGCGCGCGCGTCGGGGTCCACTACGGCTCGAACGACGCGGCGGCCAAGGAGGTCGTCGCGACCATCGAGCAGGCAGGCGGGAACGCGTTCCCGATCCGGGCCGAGCTGGGCGTCCCGGGCGACGTCGACGCGCTGTTCACCGCGCTGGAGGCGGAGCTGGCCGGCGCGCCGCTGGACATCCTGGTCAACAACGCGGGCATCCTCGACCCGACCCCGATCGAGGAGCTGGCGCCCGAGGCGTTCGACCTCACCTTCGCGGTCAACGTCAAGGCGCCCTTCTTCATCACACAGCGAGCGTTAGGCCTGGTCCCGGATGGTGGCCGGATCATCTTCGTCTCGTCGGCGGTGACCCGGATCGCCTCGACGTTCTTCCACTACACGATGACCAAGGCGGCCAACGAGGCCCTCGGCTTCACCCTCGCCCAGGCGCTGGGCAGGCGGTCGATCACGGTCAACTCGGTCGCACCGGGCGTCACCGACACCGACATGGGGTCGTGGGTGCACAGCGCCCCCGGGCTCAAGGAGGAGATCGAGGGGTCGACCGCGGCGGGCCGGCTCGGGCAGCCGTCCGACATCGCCGACGTGGTCGCGTTCCTCGCCTCGGACGACGCCCGCTGGATCACCGGCGCGACGGTCGACGCCAGCGGGGGCATGTGGCTGGGTCCGGCCGCCGAGTGACCCGGCGCGGCGGTGGCGACCGGTCGGCGCGGGCCGGTTGCCACCTCGCGTGGATTTACATAGGCCATTACTAGATCCATTGCCCATCGGCAAGACCCGCATGGTGTTACATCGACGTGATCCATATCACTAAGTGCACGAATGCTGCGCACGATCGCGTGTACTGGAGAAGCCTGATTCCACTCCTTTCCATGAAGTTTGTTGTTCTCAAACGGCAGTAAGGAAGGTGTGGAGATGACACAGGGAACCCACGACGCGGCGGCGTCGGTGCTCGACGGGATCCGGGAGGTCGGCGCCTCGTTCGGGCCGGTCACCATCACGCCCGGCGACCAGCAGTACGCGGACCTGGTGCGCCGCGAGCTCAACCAGCGGTTCATCGGCTCGCCCGAGGCGGTGCGGCTGGTCGGCCACGCCTCCCAGGTCGCGCCCGTCGTGCAGGAGGCGGTGCGGAAGGGCAAGCGGCTGACCGTCATCAGCGGCGGGCACTGCCTGGAGGGCTTCGTGTTCGAGCCCGACGTGCAGGTCGTGCTCGACGTCTCGCGGCTGGACCGCGTCTACTACGACCACCAGCTCAACGCGGTCGCCGTCGAGTCCGGCGCCACGCTCATGGACGTGTACCAGGCGCTCTACAAGACGTGGGGCGTGATCATCCCGGCCGGCATCTGCAACTCCGTCGGCATGGGCGGGCACGTCGCCGGCGGCGGGTACGGGATGCTCGCCCGGCAGCACGGCCTGGTCGTCGACCACCTCTTCGCCGTCGAGGTGGTCGTCGTCGACGCCGCCGGGCGCGCCCGCACAGTCCTCGCGACCCGCCGCGAGAACGACCCGAACCGCGACCTGTGGTGGGCCCACACCGGCGGTGGCGGCGGGAACTTCGGCGTCGTCACGCGCTACCTGTTCCGCAGCCCCGGCGCCAAGGGCAACCACCCCTCCGAGATCCTGCCCAAGCCGCCCGCGTCGGTGTACGTCAGCGCGATCGGCCTGCCGTGGAGCGAGCTGTCCCGCGACGAGTTCCGCCGCCTGGTCCGCAACTTCGGCGCGTGGCACGTCGCCAACAGCGCCCCCGACAGCCCGACCAACATCATCGGCAGCGAACTCGCGCTCACCCACGTGCACGGCGGGTTCATCGGCCTGATCACCCAGGCCGACGCCACCGCGCCCAACGCCCTGGGCGTCCTGGAGGACTACCTCGCCGCCGTGCTCGACGGCGTCGACACCCAGCCCCAGGCCCTGACCCGCGACATCGGCGAGCACCGCGCGATGGCCGCGTTCGAGACACCCCGCGAACTGCCGTGGCTCCAGGCGACCCGGTTCATCGGGACGGAGAACATCTCGCTCAACGACCCGACCCTGCGCGCCGACTACAAGTCCGCCTACATGCGCGGCAACTTCACCGACGCCCAGATCGACCTCTTCCACGACTTCCTCAACCGACCCGACCTGGACCGCGGCGACCTGTCCGTGACGCTGTCCTCCTACGGCGGCCGGGTCTCCGCCGTCGACCCGGCCGCCACCGCCCAACCACACCGGGACGCCCGGTTCCAGCTGCTGTGGATGGCGCTGTGGGGCGACCAGTCCGACGACGACCGCCACATCGGCTGGCTACGCGAGTTCTACAGCGCCGTCTTCGCCGACACCGGCGGCGTGCCGGTGCCCAACGACGTCAACGACGGGTGCTACATCAACTACCCGGACGTGGACTTGGGCAACCCCGAGCACAACCGCTCCGCCGTCCCGTGGCACGACCTGTACTACAAGGACAACTACCGCCGCCTGCAACAGGTCAAGAAGCGCTACGACCCGCGCAACGTCTTCCGCCACGAGCAGTCCATCCGCCTCCCGTCCTAGGCGCGCGGGCCGGCTCCGGTGGCGACGGCTTGGGCGCCGTTGCCACCGAAGCCCTCCGTCGCCCAGGACCGTCGGAGGCGGCGGGTACGGTTCCGCGGGTGGGGAACGGTGAGCGGATCGGGGTGTTCTACGACGGCACCTGGTTCGCGTATTTGAGCGACTACTTCACGTCGGTGCACCCCCGGGCCGCCCGGGTGGCGTTGGACGGGTTCCACGACGCCTTGCGCTGGTACGTGCACACCTTCACGAACGTGCCGCTGGACGAGTGCGTGGTGAGCGAGGCCCACTACGTGCGCGGAAGGATCGAGACACCCGCCGTGGCCTTCGACGCGGTGCTAGCGGCTGCCGGGGTGGTGCGGCACGACCTGCCGCTGCACTCGGGCAAGGAGAAGGGCGTGGACGTCCACCTCGCACTGGAGGCGTGGGAACGGGCGACCTCGGTGCCGTTGCGATGGGTCGTCCTGGTGACCGGGGACGCCGACTTCGCGCCACTGGCGTCGCGCCTGGTCGGGCGGGGCGTGCGGGTGGTGGTGCCGGTGGTGGACGGCGGGGTGATCGCGCCCTCCTGGATGCCACGGACGGCCGCGCCGCTGCGGGCTGCGGCCTCGGTGACGCCGACGTTCGACGAGCTGTTCGCACCGGCTGAGCGTGCCGACTACCCGCTGCGGGAGCCTTTCGTGCGGACCTCCGGGAGCGGGGCCTCGGTGGCAGGCGAGCCTCGGGGACGGCGCAAGGGCACCGTGACGGGGTGGAAGCCGGGACAGCCCCACGGGTTCATCACGGACACGCGCGGAGCGTCTTGGTTCGTGTCCCGCGACGACCTGCCGGACGGGTGGATTTCGTTGCCGGTCGGAACGCCTGTCTCGTTCTCCGGCCCTTCCACTCCCCCGGCCGGCCACAAGTACCCGCGCGCGTACGCGGTGCAGAAGGAATGACGACACCACCGAGCTTTCGCACCGAAGGAACGCTTTTCCGCTGAAGGCGCTACGCCCGAAGGGCGGGTGCTCTTGCGTTCCGCCAAGCGGCAGCGACCACGGGAAGGGCCTCGGTTTCTTTCCCCGTCCGGCCTGGGCGAAGCCC